>CAZSQF010000349.1:0-3056 GCA_964608935.1 uncultured Actinomycetota bacterium
GTTTGGGCACCTTCGTCGTGCTCGGCGCGCTGCTGGTCCTGTTCAGCGCGAATCGCATCGCCGTGCTCGTGACCGATTTCTGGTGGTTCGACGAGACCGGCGTCCGGCAGGTCTTCACCACCGTGCTCGGCACCCGCATCCTGCTGGCGTTCGTCTTCGGACTGGTCCTGGCGGCGCTGATCGCGATCAACCTCATGATCGCTCGACGGCTGCGCCCGTTCTTCGTGCCCTCGAGCCCGCAGCAGGCGCAGATCCAGCGTTATCGCGAGATGGCCGACCCGTTCCTGCCCTGGATCATCCTCGCGGTCGCCGTCATCTTCGGCTTCACGAGCGGCGTGGCCGTCAGCGCCCAGTGGGACACCTTCCTGCTGTGGCGCAACGGTGCCCCGGTCGGCGTCACCGACCCGCAGTTCGGTGCCGACCTCGGCTTCTACCTGTTCGAGCTGCCGTTCATGACGATGGTCCAGACCTGGCTGTTCACGTCGCTGATCCTGACGACGTTGTTGTCCGCCGGGGCCCACTACCTGCTCGGCGGCATCCGCCCCGAGGCCGAGGACGAGAAGGTGCTGCCGGGGGTCAAGGCGCACCTCGCGATCCTGCTCGTCCTCATCCTGGGCGTGCGGGCCTGGGGCTACTGGCTCGACCGCTACCACCTCAACTTCTCCGAGCGCGGCACCGTCACCGGGGCCGCCTACACCGACGTCAACGCCGAGCTGCCGGCGCTGTACCTGCTGATCGGTGTCTCGGTCATCGCGATCGTGCTGGTGCTGATCTCGATCCGTCGGCGCGGGTTCCTGCTGCCCGGCGCCGCCGTGGCGCTCCTGGTCGTCGCCTCGATCATCCTGCAGGGTGCCTACCCGGCTGCGATCCAGCGGCTGCGGGTCGACCCCCAGGAGCTCGACCGTGAGCGCGAGTTCATTGCCCACAACCTCGAGGCGACCCGTGCCGCCTACGGGCTGGAGGACGTGGCCGTCCAGCCGTTCTCGATCCTGAACGACCTCGACGGGGAGCAGGTCGAGCAGAACGAGGTCACGTTGCGCAACATCCGGCTGTGGGACCCGGACGTGCTCGAGACCACCTACCGCGAGCTCCAGTCGCTGCGGCCCTACTACGGCTTCAACAGCGTCGCGATCGACCGCTACGAGGTCGACGGCCACCTGCGCCAGGTCATGATCGCCACCCGCGAGCTGTCCGACCTGCCGCCCGAGGCCGACAGCTGGCAGAACCGCCACATCACCTTCACCCACGGGTTCGGCGTCGTCGCGTCGCAGGTCAACACCGCCAATCCCGAGGGCCAGCCGGTGTTCCTCGCGTCGAACATCCCGCCGGAGGGATCCGGGTCGCTCGTCCCGGACCGCACGGCCGGGGTCTACTTCGGTGAGTTCGCCCAGCCGATCTACAACCTCGTGCGCACCTCGGCGATGGAGCTCGACTTCGAGGAGCCCGACACCCTCGAGCAGGTGGTGACCGTCTACGACGGCGAGGGCGGCGTCCCGATCAGTGGGGTCATGCGCCGCCTGGCGTTCGCCCTGCGGTTCAACGACTACAACCTGATTCTGACCAACCTGCTCCAGAGCGATTCGCGCATCATCTACAACCGGCAGGTCCGCGATCGCGTCCAGCACGTCGCGCCGTTCCTCGAGCTCGACGGTTCGCCCTACCCGGTGGTCAACAACGGCGACATCAAGTGGATCGTCGACGCGTACACGACCTCCCACTTCTACCCCTACTCGGAGCGCGAGACGCTGGATCTCGGCGACCGTCAGGTGCCGGTCAACTACGTCCGCAACAGCGTCAAGGTGGTTGTCGACGCGTTCCACGGCACGGTCGACCTCTACCGTGTGGAGGAGGACGACCCGGTCCTCGACGCGTGGGAGCGCGTGTTCCCCGACCTCGTCCAGCCGGTCGAGGCGGCGGGGGACGTGGCCGCCCACTTCCGCTACCCGCAGGACCTGTTCCGGCTCCAGTCGTCGCTGTTCAGCCGGTACCACATCCGTGCACCCGCGGCGTTCTACAACCGTGCCGACGCCTGGGACATCCCGCCGGACCCGGCTGTCGCCGCCAACACCGCCGACGGCGAGCAGCTGACGGGCGCGGCCCAGGTCCCGCTCGAGCCGTTCTATCTGCTCATGCGGCTGCCCGGCGAGGAGACCGAGGAGTTCGTCCTGATCCAGCCCTACCTCGCCCGGGATCGTCCGAACATGGTGTCCTGGCTGGCGGGCCGGAGCGACGGCGAGCACCTGAACACTCTGTTGGGGGTGCGCTTCCCGTCGAGCCAGACGGTGCTGGGCCCGATGCAGGCGCAGGCCCGCATCGAGCAGGACGACGACATCTCGGCCTACATCACGCTGCGTTCGCGTGAGGGGTCGAACGTCATCCGCGGCAACATGCAGGTCCTGCCCGTGGCGGACTCGTTGCTCTACATCCAGCCGCTGTTCCTCGAGAACCCGCAGGCCCGCATCCCCGAGCTCGCGCGCGTCGCGATCGTGATGGGGGAGCGGACCGCGTTCGACCGGACCTTGGCGGGCGCCTTCTCGCAGCTGCTCGGCATCCCGGTGCCCGAGGCGCTGGCCGCAGAGGAGGCCCGCGACGTCGACGAGGACGTGGCCGATCCCCCCGACGATGCCGACCCGACCGACCCCGGCGACGAGGTCGCGGTGCCCGAGCAGCTCCTGCGCGATGCGCTGGAAGCGTTCGCCCGCGCCGAGGAGGCGCTGCGTGACGGCAACCTCGCCACCTACCAGCGCGAGATCCGTGAGGCGCAGCGGCTGCTCGAACAGGCCGCCGCGGCGCAGGGGATCTCCCTCGAGGACTTCGCTGCGGACGAGGAGGAACTGACCGACCAGGAGCTGCTCGACGAGGCCGCCGACATCGACACCGACGACGATGGCGCGGACGACGACGGCTCGTAGCCGAGCCCTGTCGGAGTTGGCCAACGGCCGCCGGGGCGGGTACCGTCATGGGCTGCGACATCAGCGACGCGGGGTGGAGCAGTTCGGTCAGCTCGCCGGGCTCATAACCCGGAGGTCGCAGGTTCAAATCCTGCCCCCGCTACT
>CAZSQF010000350.1:0-3053 GCA_964608935.1 uncultured Actinomycetota bacterium
GCGCCAGGGCAACGACGTCGGCACGCAGTACCGGTCGTGCGTGCTGGTGACGAGCGAGGCGCAACGCGCCGGCGCCGAGGCGTCCCGCGAGCGCTATCAGCTCAAGCTGAGCGAAAACGGCTTCGGGACCATCGCCACCGAGATCGCCGACCTCGGCGAGTGGTACTACGCCGAGGCGTACCACCAGCAGTACCTCGCCAAGAACCCGGGCGGCTACTGCAACCACGGCTTCTGCCAGGTGGCCTACTGACGGCGCGGACCCGTCAGGGCGGGTCGGGGTCGTCCGGTGGGGGGAGTGCGAGCCGGCGCGTGCTCGGCACGTCCCGGAAGCGCAGCCCGGCACGCGCATGCGTCCAGGTGCGCGCGCCGTCGGCGTGCGTCGTGATCGTCCATCCGGCCTTGTGACGGGTGCGGTTGGCGCCGGTGCACAGCCGCTGGAGGTTGGCGACGTCGGTCGACCCACCGGCCGCCCACGCAGTGATGTGGTCGAGATCGCAGTGGACCGCGGGGACGGAGCACCCCGGTTCGGCGCAGGTGGCGTGGAGCGCGAGGGTCGCCTCGCGGAGCCACCCGGGTGGCCGGCGGTGCTTGCGACCGACCCCCAGCAGCCGCCCCGTGTCGTCGACCACGAGCATCCGCAGGACGGCGCCACCCTCGTCGACCAGGCGCCGTGCCGTGGCGGCGTCGAGCTTGAGCCGACCGCCGGCCAGGGGAGCGACGATCTCGGCCGGGGTGTGGTCGCGGCCCGCCGGCGTGCGGACGAGCCGCCCGTGGCCCGGTCGGAGCCGCGCTGCGTCGCGCGGGCGGGGCCGGGATCGGTGGCCTGGGCGAACACGGCCAGCCCGACCGCGTCGAGCTCGCCGTAGATCCGCCCCCCGGCCGCATCGAGCCGTGGCTGGATGTGCACGAAGCGATCATTGGGGCCCGGCGGCGCGCCCCGGCGGCCAGCCACAGCTCGAGCGGGAGCCCGGTAGCGTCCTCGACCTCACCGCTCGACTGGAGCCGTCCGAGCAGCTGCACGGCGTGTGCCACGAGTCCGTCGACCCGGCGCAGGGTGTCGAGCAGGTCGGCCAGCTCCGGGCACTCGTCGAGCGCCGGTCGGCAACCGGCTGGGAAGGCAGTACGATGTATCTCGGTCATACACATATGTTGTCACACGCCTGTGACACCTACCGGAACAGTCCATCTCACCTGGGGAAAACCGCTCCCCGACAGACGCGCCGGCCCTGCAGGGGTCGGCCTGACGCCTCGAAGCCGGGCCGCTAGCGTCCGCGGGGATCGCCGCCCCATCCAGAGACGGACGCCGATGATCCCGCGTGACCTGCGCCTGCCGCCGGAGCACCTGTACCCGGCCGACGAATGGCGCATCGTCGAGCACGCCTACTCGCGGTCCTGGATGGGCAACGCCGAGACCATCTTCACCCTGTCCAACGGCCTGGTGGGGGTCCGGGGGACGTTCGAGGAGGGCCGGCCGGGGATCGAGCCGGGGACCTTCGTCAACGGCTTCCACGAGACGTGGCCGATCGTCCACGCCGAGGAGGCCTACGGCTTCGCCCGAACCGGACAGACGATCGTGTCGGTCCCCGACGCGACGCTGATCAAGCTGTACGTCGATGACGAGCCCCTGTACCTGCCGACGGCGAGGATCACCGAGTACGAGCGCGAGCTCGACTTCCGCGACGGCGTGCTGCGGCGCGACATGAACTGGTCGACGCCCGCCGGCAAGCAGGTCCGCATCCGCTCGACCCGCCTCGTGTCCTTCGACCAGCGCCATCTGGCCGCCATCAGCTACGAGGTGGAGATCGACACCGACGCCCCGGTCGTGGTCTCGTCCCAGCTGCTCAACCGGCAGGACTCGCGCCCCCTCGACGAGCCGCGCGGCAACGGCAACGGGCTCGACCCGCGTCGGGCGAAGACCTTCGGCCAGCGCGTCCTGAACGCACGCGACCACCGGGACGACGGCCATCGGGTGATCACTGGCTACCGCACCACCGAGTCGCGGATGACGCTCGGTGTCGGGATGGACCACCTCATCGAGACCGACAATCCGTGGCGGGCGAGCCGAACGTGGTCGGAGGACCTCAGCAAGGTCGTGTTCACCATCGACGTCCGGGCCGGCGTGCCGTTCCGGATCACGAAGTTCTTCACCTACCACACGTCGCGGTCCGTGCCGCCCGTTGAGCTGGTGGACCGGTCGGACCGAGCCCTGGACCGGGTCGTCCGTGACGGGTTCGGGGCGCTGGAGTCGGCCCAGAAGCGCTATCTCGACGACTTCTGGGAGCGTGCCGATGTGCAGGTCGACGGCCCCCCGCGCGTGCAGCAGGCCATCCGCTGGAACATCTTCCAGCTGTGCCAGGCGTCGGCGCGGGCCGAGACGAGCGGCATCCCGGCCAAGGGCCTGACCGGCCAGGCCTACGAAGGCCACTACTTCTGGGACACCGAGATCTATGTGACCCCGTTCCTGACCTACGCCGAGCCCCGGATCACCCGCAACCTGCTTCGGTTCCGCCATCAGATGCTCGACCAGGCCCGCGAACGCGCCCACGAGCTGTCGCAGGACGGCGCGCTGTTCCCGTGGCGGACCGTCAACGGTGAGGAGGCGTCGTCGTACTACGCCGCCGGCACGGCCCAGTACCACATCGACGCGGACATCGCCTACGCCGTCAAGCGCTACGTGGACGTCCGCGGGGACCGCGACCTGTTGGGCGAGGTCGGGGCGGAGATCCTGGTCGAGACCGCACGGCTGTGGGCGGGGCTGGGCTTCTTCAGCCCGGACGACGACGCCTTCCACATCCACGGTGTGACCGGACCCGACGAGTACACGACGGTGGTGAACGACAACGCGTTCACCAACCTCATGGCGCGCGCCAACCTGCGGTACGCCGCCGAGGTCGTGGCGTGGATGCGGGAGGAGCGGCCCGCGGCCTACCGGCACCTGGTCCACGAGACCGGGCTCGGCGAGGACGAGATCGCGGCCTGGGAGGCGGCGGCCGACGCGATGTACATCCCCTACGACGTGGATCGCGGCATCCACCCGCAGGACGCCAACTTCC
>CAZSQF010000351.1:0-3040 GCA_964608935.1 uncultured Actinomycetota bacterium
CGGCACCCACCAGCGCGACCCGGATGTCCTGCATGCGCTTGTCGACCAGGCGCAGGGAATTCACCAGCGCACCCAGGACCACGATGGCGGTGCCGTGCTGGTCGTCGTGGAACACCGGGATGTCGAGCGACGCCCGCAACCGCTCCTCGATCTCGAAGCACTTGGGCGCCGCGATGTCCTCGAGGTTGATGCCCCCGTACACGGGCGCGATGGCCTCGACGGTCCGCACGATCTCGTCGGGGTCGCGGGTCGCCAGGCACACGGGCCACGCGTCGATCCCGGCGAAGCGCTTGAACAGCACCGCCTTGCCCTCCATCACCGGCAGCGCCCCCTCGGGCCCGATGTCGCCCAGCCCGAGCACCGCGGTCCCGTCGGTGACGATCGCGACGGTGTTGCCCTTGATCGTCAGGCGGCGGGCGTCCTCCGGGTTCTCGGCCACCGCCCGGCACACGCGGGCCACACCCGGGGTGTAGGCCATCGACAGGTCGTCGCGGGTCGCGAGGGGCACGCGCGAGTGCACCTCGAGCTTGCCGTGCAGGTGGAGCAGGAAGGTGCGGTCACTGACCCGGTGCACGTGGACGTGCTCGACCGCGTCGACGGCCTTGGTGATGCGCTCGGCGTGGTCGCTGTCGCCGGCGTTGGCGGTGACGTCGACGGTCAGCTCCTCGCCGGAGGTTTCGACGAAGTCCATTGCCACGACCGCTCCCCCGGCTTCGCCGATCGCGGTCGTCACCCGGCCGACCGCGCGTGGATCGTCGCCCGCGAGCTTGAGCCGCAGCGTGATCGAGTACGAGGCGTTGGGGGTCACCGTCACGGAGTCTCGCCCTCCTCGGGATGCCGACCGGGCCCGTCCCCGTCGGCACGGACAGCCGATATCGACGTCAGCGTCACCATAGCCATCCGCCCGGCACCTCGCGGGCATCGCCCCGGCCACCCCGACTGGACGTGCCCCGCCAGAGATGGTGTGCTCTGCCCCCATGGACGCCACACCGCACCTCGCCGCCGCAGCCATCGGCCGCCTGCGCTACGTCACGCTCGACGTCGCCGACCTCGATCGGGCGGCCCGGTTCTGGACCGCGCTCCTCGGCGTCGGCGTGCGCGAGCGTGACCCGCAGTTCGTGTGGCTGGAGCGGCCGGGTCGGTCCGAGCCGAGCCTCGTGCTCCAGCGCGTCCCCGAGCCGAAGACCGCCAAGAACCGCTGCCACGTCGACCTGACGTCGGCCGATCCCGACGCCACGGTGGCCGCGATCGAGGCGCTCGGCGGGCGGGTCCTCCACGAGGTCGTCGAGCCCGGCTACGCGCTCGTGGTGGTGGCCGACCCGGACGACAACGAGTTCTGCGTCATCCGCGCCGGCAGCGACCCGGGCCGGTGACCGCCCCCACCGATCGTTGGTCCCTGCCGACCGTCGCGATCCGGCCGGTGCGAAGGGACCAACCGGTCGTGAGCGGCCTATCCACACCCGAGCGGACCCCGCCGACGGCCTTCCGGCCGGTGCGTGGCAGGGTGGCGCCATGGGCTGGTCGCAGCTGTACACGAACGCCGCCGCGAGGCACGGCGTGGCGAGCCGTCGCTGCGCGCTGACCGCCGGCGTCGCCCCATCGACCTTCCTGGGGCGGGCGAGGCGGGAAGGGTGGGCAGAGCCGTTCGCGGGCGCCTTCGTCCTCCCCGGGTGGGACGTCAACGGGTTCTCACGCACCGTCGCGGGCGCGATGTGGGCCGGCGCCGAGGCCGTGGTGACGGGTGCGAGCGCCCTGGCGCTGCACGGGCTCATCCGCACCCCGCCGACGAGACTCGAGATCCTCGTGCCGGACAACCACCGCAGCCTCGACCACCCACGCGTCCGAACCCGGTGGACGCGCGAGCTCGCCGACGCGGCCATCGACACCGTGGCCGGGACACCCACCACGGACGTGGCACGAAGCCTCGCCGAGCACGCCGCGGACGCGACCGCGGGTCGGCTGCTCGCGATCGCGATCGACGCGTGGGTGCGGGGGCTGTTGACGACCGGGGGGATGGACCGCGAGATCAACGCACGAGGACGGTTCCCCGGTCGCGGCCGGTATCGCGGTGTCCGGGCCGCCCTCGACGGCGACGGGTCGGAATCCGGGTTCGAGTTCGACGTCCGACGGCGGCTGGCCGCCTGCGGCCTAACACCCGACGACGACCAGGCCGAGGTCGTCACCCCAGAGGGCCGCCGGCGGATCGACGTCCCCTTCAGCCGCGAGCTCGTCGGCGTCGAATGCGTGGGCTTCGCCTACCACTCCTCCCCGCGCCAGCTCGAGCGTGACGTCATCCGGAGCAACGCGATCGCCACCCTCGATCGCTGGCTGATCCTGCGGCTGACGTTCGCCATGTTCCACCAGCGCTGGGAGCCGTTCGTCGCGCAGCTGCGTGGCTGCCTGGATCGCCGGCGTCGGCCGCCGGCATAGCGGTCCCGGGTTGGTCCCTGCGGGGTGGCGGGAAAAGGCCGTGTGGCAGGGACCAACGGGCGGGGAGCCGCCGGATCAGGCGGACGCGTGGTCCTGGTCGGTGACCAGCCGTCGGCCGAAGCGCTTCTCGGACAGCCCGATGTCGTCGGCGTAGCGGCACGGGCCGCCGAGGAAGAACGGCCAACCGGCGCCGAGCAGCAGGGCGGTGTCGATGTCGCGCGCGTCGGCGACGGTGCCGTCCTCGAGCATGTGATGGCATTCGTCCGCGGTGGCCTCGATCACCCGCCGGCGGATCTCGTCGGCGGTGAGGGGCTCGGCCTGCTCGTCGACGCTCACGACCTCCCGGATCGCCTCGAACACCTCGCCGCCGGCCGACCAGTCATAGACGCCGGGCAGGTCGAGCTCGGCGATCGCCCGGAGGTTGTCGTCGATGCGGAAGCGGTCGGGGAACGCGTCGGCGAGCGTCTCCGCGGTGTGCAGGGCGACCTCGAGGCCGACGAAGCCGAACAGCTCGAACGGCCCCATAGGCACGCCGAGCTGCTTGACCGCCGCGTCGATGTCGTGGAAGTCGTTGCCGTGGCGCAGTGCCTCGACCGCCGTGCCGTTGAAG
>CAZSQF010000352.1:0-3018 GCA_964608935.1 uncultured Actinomycetota bacterium
CTGCCGTGCAAGAGCGGCGTCGCCGGCGGGATCGTCGCGCTCGTCCCGGATCGCCTCGGGCTGTGCGTCTGGTCGCCACCGCTCGACGCGACCGGGAACTCGCTGGCCGGGCGCATCGCGCTGCGTGAGCTGTCGGCCCGCCTGGATCTGACGATCTTCTGACGACGCTCGCCGACGCCGCTACCGCAGGTGTGGCGCCCCGTCAAGGGTCGGGATTAAGCACGGTTGTTTGCCCCGCCCATTGTGGTGGCGGGCCGCGTCCGGCCTACTGCGCCCCATGCCCATCCACCCGTCCGCCTTCGCCTTCCCGGTCAGCCTCGACGTGGCCGGGCGCCGCTGCGTGGTCGCCGGCGGTGGTGACCAGGCCGCCGCGAAGGCGGCGGCACTGCGCGATGCCGGCGCCGACGTGGTCGAGCCGCCCGCCGGCGGGCTCACCGACGAGCACCTCGACGGCGCCTTCCTGCTCATCGTCAGCGGTGAGGACGACACCGACGCCGCCTCGACGTTCGCCGCGGCCGAGCGGCGCGGCGTGCTCGTCAACACGCTCGACGACGTGCCGCACTGCCACTTCGCGTTCCCGTCGATCGTCCGACGTGGCGATCTCAGGGTCGCGATCTCGACCGGCGGCCGGGCGCCGGCGCTGGCGCGCCGGCTCCGCCTCCGGCTCGAGGAGCAGCTCCCAGCCGGCCTGGGTGCTCTGATCGATGCGTACGCCGACGCCCGGGAGGCGGCGCTGCCGCGCCAGGTGCCCTTCGAGGACTGGGCCGCGCGCTGGCAGGCGGCGTTGGCCGAGCTCGACGAGCTGCTGGCCCTGTGCGAGGACGGCCGCGCCGACGAGGCTCGCGACCGGATCCACGCGACCGTGACGGAGCCCGCGTGATGCGCCCCGGCGGCCTACCCGCGACCGCCGGCACCGTCCACCTGGTCGGCGCCGGCCCGGGCGACCCGGGGTTGATCACCCTGCGTGGCGCGCGGCTGGTCGAGACCTGCACCCTCGTGGCGGTGGATCGCCTGGTCGCTCCCGAGCTCGTCGAGCTCGCGACGGCCGACGCGGTGCGGTGGGAGGTCGGCAAGCGTCCGGGTGCCGGCTGGTCGCAGCACGACATCGACCGGTTGGTGGTCGAGGCCGCCAGGGCCGGCCACGCGGTCGTGCGCCTCAAGGGCGGTGACCCGTTCGTGCTCGGCCGCGGCGGCGAGGAGGCCGCCGCCTGCGTCGCCGCCGGCGTTCCGTTCGAGGTCGTGCCCGGCATCACCTCGGCGATCGCCGCCCCCGGTGCGGCCGGCATCCCCGTGACCCACCGCGGCCTGGCCCCCGGGTTCGCGGTCGTCACCGGTCACGAGGATCCGGCCAAGCCGGGCGAGCAGGTCGACTGGGGTGGCCTCGCGGCCTTCCCCGGCACGCTCGTGATCCTCATGGGCATCGGCTCGCTAGCCGTCACCACGGCCCGCCTCGTGGCCGCCGGCCGGGACGTCTCGACCCCCGCGGCAGCCGTGCGGTGGGGGACGACGTCACGCCAGCAGGTCGTCGAGGCGCCGCTCGGCCAGCTCGCGGAGGCGGTCCGGCGTGCCGGGCTCACCTCGCCCGCCACCGTCGTGGTCGGCGACGTCGTGGCGATGCGATCCGTCCTGGCCCGGGAGCCGGCGCTCGTCGGCGCCGCCTGACCGCCCCGATGCGCGGCCCCAGCCCACCACCACGAGGAGATCCCTGATGAGTGCGACGACCCGTACACCGCGCTCGACGCGCCCGGATCGCGCCGGCCGTGGACGCCGGTCGGCGCGCGAGGCGCCGACCCAGGAGCTCGTCCTGCGGCGCAACTCCATCGAGCGCCTGAAGGCGGACAAGTTCCCGCTCGACATCGTCGACGAGCTGCCCCAGCTGATCGCGCTCGGGTACGAGGCGGTGCCCGAAGAGGACATCGTCCGCCTCAACTGGTGGGGCCTGACCCACGACAAGCCCAAGACCGGGACCTTCATGGTCCGCATCAAGGTCCCCGGCGGGCAGCTCACCCCCGACCAGCTGCGCGGCGTCGGTCGCATCAGCCAGGAGTGGGGCGAGGACTACGGCGAGCTGACCACCCGCCAGGGACTGCAGCTGCACTACGTCCGGCTCGACGAGCTGCCCGAGGTGCTCGACGCCGTGCGCCGGACCGGGCTCACCACCGTCGGGGGCGAGGGCGACACCGTCCGCAACATCACCAGCTGCCCGGTCGCCGGCATCGAGCGCGGCGAGGTGTTCGACGTCCGACCGGTGATCCACGAGGTGGCCGACTTCTTCTGGGGCAACCGCGAGTACTCGAACCTGCCGCGCAAGCACAAGTACACGATCAGTGCGTGCCCGGGACAGTGCAACGCGCCCGAGATCCATGACGTGGCACTGATCGCGGTCCTGCACGAAGGCCGCGAGGGGTTCGCGGTGAAGGTCGGCGGCGGACTGTCCAACACCCCGCGGCTGTCACGCGACATCGGCGTGTTCGTGCCAAAGGAGGACACGGTCGAGGTGCTGCGGGCGATCACCGACACGTGGCAGTACGACCTGCGCTACCGCGTCAGCCGCGCCAAGGCGCGCATCAAGTTCATGATGGACGACTACGGACCCGACGGGGTGCGCGAACGCGTGGAGGAGCGGCTCGGGCGCACCCTCGAGCGGTTCGAGGCCCCCGAGCCCAGCGCCGGGGCGGACCACCTCGGCGTCGTGCCTCAGGGCCAGGAGGGCTACCTCTACGCCGGGTTCTCGGTCCCGATGGGGTGGCTGACCGGCACCCAGATGATCGCGATCGCCGACCTCGTCGACGACACCGGCAGCGACGTGCGGCTGACCCGGCAGCAGGACGTCATCATCGGCAACATCCGGGTCGACCGTCTGGCCGAGGTCAGCGACCGGATGCGCGAGGTCGGGCTGCCGCTCGGCCGCAACAAGGTGTTCGGCAACTCGATCGCGTGCACCTCCCACAAGTTCTGCAACTACTCGGTCGCCGAGACCAAGGGCAAGCTCGACGAGCTGCTCGGCGAGTTCGCCGA
>CAZSQF010000353.1:0-2959 GCA_964608935.1 uncultured Actinomycetota bacterium
CACGACGTGTCCGGCGGCGGCATGCTCGTCACGCTGGTCGAGTCGTGCCTCGCCGGCGACGTGGGCGTCGAGGCCAGCCTGACCGAGGACCTTCCCGCGGCCCAGTCGCTGTTCAGCGAGTCGCCGGGGCGTGTGGTGGTGACCGTCCCCAGCCGCAACGTGCGGGCCTTCGCGCAGCTGTGCGCGGACGCCGAGGTCCCGCTGGCCGACATCGGCACGGTCGGCGGGGACCGCATCGTCGTCCGCGACCTCGTCGACCTCGGCCTCGAGGACGTCCGTGACGCGTTCGAGTCCGGCCTGCCCGCGACCCTCGACGCGTGACCGCTACCCGGCGGTCCGATCCGGCCGGCGGAGGCAGCAGGCGTGCGACCCTGCCCTCCTACGACGCGGCGGCTGCCGAGCTCCTCTCCGAGCGCGTGCTGGACTTCCTCGCGTCGCGCCCGTAAAGGAGGTCGCCGACGTGGGCCTGACGGCGGGGCAGCTCAACCGCGCCACGCTGGCGCGTCAGCTGCTGCTGGCCCGGGAGCCGGTGGACGTCGCGGAGGGGGTGCGGCGGGTCGTCGCGCTGCAGGCCCAGGAGCCCGCGTCCCCCTACCTCGCACTGTGGAACCGTCTCGCCGGCTTCGACGCGGCCGACCTCGACACCGCCTTCGCCAACGGCGAGGTGGTCAAGGCGTCGCTGCTCCGCATCACGCTGCACGCCGTCGACGCCGGCGACCACCCGGCCTTCTACGCGGCGATGCTGCCGAGCCTGCGGGCCGCGCGCCTGAACGACGGCCGCTTCACGGAGACCGGGCTGACCGCGGACGACGCCGACGCGGCCGTGCCCCACCTGCTCGAGATCCTCGGCCGCCCCCGCACCGGGGCAGAGGTGGAGCAGCTCCTCGCGGAACGGCTCGGTGTCGCCGAGCCGCGGCTGTGGTGGGCCCTGCGCACGTTCGCGCCGTTGCGCCACGCACCGACCGGGCCGCCGTGGTCGTTCGGGCGACGGCCCTCGTTCGTTGCCGCTGGGACCGATGGCCGAGCGAGACCGCACGAGGAGTCCACGAGGTGGCTGATCCGGCGGTACCTGGAGGGGTTCGGCCCGGCCTCCGTGCAGGACGTCGGGCAGTTCACCATGCTCCGCAGGCCAGTGGTTCGGCGAGCGCTCGAAAGGCTCGCCGACGACATCGAGGAGGTCGAAGGCCCGGATGGGATGCTGTTCGACGTGCCGGACGGACCGCGTCCGGCCGAGGACACCGTCGCGCCTCCCAGGCTCCTCCCGATGTGGGACAGCATCCTGCTCGCCTACGCCGACCGCAGCCGCGTCATCCCGCCCGACGACCGGGCAGCGGTCATCCGTCGCAACGGCGACGTCCTGCCGACGCTGCTGGTCGACGGCTACGTCGCGGGGGTGTGGCGTCCGACCGGGGACGGCATCGAGGTGACCGCGTTCCACCGCCTGGACGACGAGGCATGGCACGGCGTGGAGGTCGAGGCGCGTGCCCTGGCCGCCTTCCTCGCGGGACGCGAGCCGACGGTCTACCGACGCTACGCCCGCTGGTGGAGCACGCTTCCGCAGGCACAGGTGCGTGTGCTCCCCGCGTGATCCCGGTCCGGCGCGCCGCCCGCTCCACGGCGCCGGTGGTCAGCCGGCCTCGGTGAGGGTGGCACGACGCGTGCCGCGGTCGAGCGCCAGCCGGGCCAGCCCCGCGACCCGCTCGATGCGGGCCCGGTCCTCCGCGTCGGGCACCTCGGCGCACGCCACGATCCGGTCCACCTGGGCCCGAACGACGTCGCTGCGGTCGGCGGTGTCCGCCACGTGCTCGGCGACGTCGATCAGCAGGGTCAACAGGGCCGCCAGCACGTCGGGGTCCCCGGCGCCGTAGCGCCGGGCGCCGCCGACCGCGAGGTCGAGCAGCGCCGAGAACCCGGGCCGGGGAGCCGCGACCCGGCTCTCCCCGTCGTCGTCGGACACCAGGTGGTCACCCAGTGGAAGCTCCGCGTACCGGCACATCACGGCCGACATCTGGCTGATCGCGAGCGTCGCGGTGGTGGGGTCGTTGATCCCGGGGGACAGGGCGCGAGTCGCCACGTCCTGGAGCTGCCGGAGGCCGTAGGCGAGGTCGGTGGACTCGGTCCGGTCGCGGCCGAGGTGGATGGCGCGGTGGACGACGTCGGCGATCTCGTCGCGGTCGCCGACGGTGTCGCGCTCGCCGTCGCTCCACACCCACGCCAGCGTCGTGCCCTGGGTCACCCACTCCCCCAGCGTGGGGCGGAGGCGGATCCGGATGCCCGCCTCCCGTGCACGGGCGGCGAGCCAGTCGGCGTCGGTCAGCTGGAGGTAGCCGTTGACCCGGGACCAGATCGGGGTGGCGTCGTCGGGTGGGTCCGGGGCCACCTGGTCGGGCAGGCCGTCGTCGGGCTGCGGCGCCCGCACGATCGTCCCGAGCGAGTACTGGACGATCTCGTCCATCACCACGTCGACCCGCAGGTGCTGCGTGACGTAGTGGAGGTAGTAGATCAGCAGCCCCACGGCGCCGAACGCGGCCAGCAGGGCCGTGCTGACCGCCAGGCGGGGCACGAAGGGGGCGACGCCGTCGCCGGCGCTGCGGACCGCACGCAGCACGGCGATGTCGAACACCGCCGAGCCGATCATGCCGCTCAGCACGAGCTGGACGCGCCGGTCGCGCAGGAAGGTGCGCAGGAGCCGCGGCGTGAACTGCGACGACGCGATCTGGAGCGCGACCACGGTCAGTGAGAACACGAGCGCGACCACGGTGATGGTGGCGCCGGCCAGCTGCGACAGGATCGCCCGTGCGCCCTCCGGGGTGCCCGCGAACAGCAGCTCCGACGGGATCCATGCGAACCAGGGCTCGAGCCGGGTCAGCACGCCACCGACCAGCAGCGCCGACAGCACCCCGACCGACGGGATCAGCCACAGCGAGTCGCGCAGGCTCTGCCACCAGCCCGCCAACCG
>CAZSQF010000354.1:0-2952 GCA_964608935.1 uncultured Actinomycetota bacterium
CGGTCGCGGCGTCGATGGAGCCGGCCGCGACGTCCGCGCCGGCGAGCGCGAAGACGACGTCGGCGGTCAGTCCCTGGTCGGGGAAGACGTCGTCGCCGAAGGCGACCTCCATGCGCTCGCCGTCGACCAGCTGGGTCGACAGCCACCCGGCGGCGGCCTGCACGGGGTCATCGGTGGGGGTGGTGTGGTCGTCGGCGACAGCCGCGCCGACGGTGGTGACGATCAGGAGGATGACGGTCAGCGCCGGGAGCGTGACCCGGCGGTACCAGGTGGTCAACGTGCTGCCTCTCGTGAGCGGTCCGTGACGGACTGCCCGTACCGGCCGCACGAGAAACGCCCCCCGGCGCTCATGGTGGGCGCGCGAGGGGGCGGGATGCTCGGACGGTCAAGTCCGGGCTCCGCCCCGTAGACCTCGACGGTGGATGGAGCCGCTCGTCACCTGCAGGCACCCCGGCTCGCCGCCTGGCACGGGTCAGACGCCCGTGGACGGCCTACGGTTGCGGGTCAGCGCCGGAATCCGACCGGCTTCCCCCGCGAGGTGACGTCTCGGTTTTCTGCCGGCGTGCTTCGTGCCGACAACGGTGACTGTAAGCACGCGTCGACGTCCGTTGTCAAGCAGCGGTCAGCTGTCGTGCCCGCGGCGGCGTCGCTGGGTGGCGAGCACGGCGTTGACGACCCGCGACGCGGGTCGGCGGTCGAGCTGGTCGGCCATCCAGGCGCTGGTCGTGATCAGCTCCTCGAGGTCGACGCCGGTGGCCACGCCCGAGCCGTGCAGGGCGTAGACGAGATCCTCGGTGGCGAGGTTGCCGGTCGCGCCGGGGGCGAAGGGGCAGCCGCCGAGCCCGCCAGCGGACGTGTCGGCGATCGTCACGCCCGCTTCGAGCGCAGCCAGGGTGTTGGCCAGCCCCTGCCCGTAGGTGTCGTGCATGTGGACGGCGAGCCGGTCGAGCAGCACGTGGTCGGCGAGCCGGTCCACGAGGTGGGCGACCTGGCCGGGGGTGCCGACCCCGATCGTGTCGCCGAGGGACACCTCGTCGCAGCCGAGCTCGAACAGCCCCACGGTGACCCGCAGCACGTCGTCGACGGGGACCTCTCCCTGGTAGGGGCAGCCGCACACGGTCGAGACGTAGCCACGGACGCGAAGGTCCTGGTCCTTGGCGCCCTCGACCACCGGAGCGAACATCGTCAGGCTGTCGTCGATGCTGCGGTTGAGGTTGCGGCGGGAGAACTCCTCGGAGGCGGCCCCGAACACCGCGACCTCGTCCGCGCCGGCCGTCAGCGCACGGTCGAGGCCGGTCTCGTTCGGGACGAGCACCGGGTAGCGGACCCCGTCGACGCGGTCGATGCCGGCCAGCACCTGTTCGGCGTCGGCGAGCTGGGGCACCCAGTCGGGGTGGACGAACGAGGTCGCCTCGACCACCGGGAGCCCGCAGCGGGCGAGCCGGTCGATGAAGGTCACCTTGACGTCGGTCGGGACGGTGCCGGGTTCGTTCTGGAGGCCGTCGCGTGGGCCGACCTCCACGATCGTGACCCGCTCGGGAAGCCGCATCGGTGTCATCCCCCTCCTGTCGGGTCGACCTCGAAGGCGACCAGCGGGCTCCCGGCGTCGACTCCGTCCCCGGGTGTCACGTGCACCGCGGTCACGGTGCCGTCCGCGGGTGCGGTGACCGGGTGCTCCATCTTCATCGCCTCGACGACGACCAGGACGGCGCCGGCGGTGACGCGTGTGCCGGGCTCGACCTTCACGGCCAGGACCGAGCCGGGCATGGGGGAGGTGAACGCGGTCCCGCCCGCCAGCGCGCCGGGTGGGAGGTGCCGGGTCGCGGGGAGTACCTCGAGCCCGCGGGTGGTGCCTGCGACGTGCACCCACACGACCGTCGGTCGGTCGGGGTCGGACACCACGCTGACGCGGGCGGGGACCTCGATGCCGTCGATGTCGAGCAGCATCCGCCCGTGGGCGCCGTCGGGGCCGACCACGACCGGCTCGTGGTCGCGGTCGTGCACGCGGACCCGGTAGCGCCCGTCCCGGCGCGCGAGCTCGACCTCCACGGGCTCATCCGCGACCGGGTCGGTCAGGGTCAGCCGCCAGCCACCGACCCGACCCGGCCGGAACGGTCCGAGCGTGTCCCAGGGTCCGTGCGGGTCCCCTGCCGGGGCGGGATCGGCGCTCGCTCGCTGCACCGCGATGGCGGCGGCCGCATAGCTGCTGTCGGGGGTGTCGGCCTGACGCCAGTCGGACAGGTGCTCCTCGAGGAAGCCCGTGGTCAGCTCGCCGGCGGCGAAGGCGGTGTGGCCCACCACCGCGGCCAGCAGCTCCACGTTGGTCACCACGCCGTGGAGCGTGGTGTGGCCCAACAGCCACCCCATTCGCCGGCAGGCGGTGTCCCGGTCGGGGGCGTGGACCACCAGCTTGGCGAGCATGGGGTCGTAGAAGCGCGTGACCGCACTGCCGGGCTCGACGCCGCTGTCGACCCGCACGTCCGGCCCGGCCGGCACGTGGAAGGCGTCCACCGTGCCGGTCTGGGGCAGCCGCGTGACCGGGTCCTCGGCGTAGAGGCGCACCTCGATCGCGTGCCCCTCGGCGCGGACGTCGGACTGGGCGAGGCCGAGCGGCTCGCCTGCCGCGACCCGCAGCTGGAGCTCCACCAGGTCGAGCCCGGTGACCTCCTCGGTCACCGGATGCTCGACCTGCAACCGCGTGTTCATCTCGAGGAAGAAAAACTCCGGCGCGTCCGCTCCGAGCGTGTCACCGGCCACCAGGAACTCGACCGTGCCCGCACCCTCGTAGCCGACCGTCCTGGCCGCGGTCACCGCGGCTGCACCCATCTGGTCGCGCAGCACCTCGTCCACCGCGGGCGACGGGCACTCCTCGACGATCTTCTGATGGCGGCGCTGGATCGAGCACTCCCGCTCGAGCAGGTGCACCACGTGCCCGAACCCGTCGCCGAAGAC
>CAZSQF010000355.1:0-2947 GCA_964608935.1 uncultured Actinomycetota bacterium
TCTACCGCTCGCAGGGTGTGCCGATCCACGACAAGCACGTCGAGCTCATCGTCCGGCAGATGTTCCGGCGGGTGCACGTCGTCGACGCGGGTGACACCGCCTTCCTCCCGGGCGACACCGTCGACCGGGTCAAGTTCAAGAACGAGAACGACCGTGTGCTCGAGGAGGGTGGTCAGCCGGCGGCAGGTCGCCAGATGCTGATGGGGATCACCAAGGCGTCGCTCGCGACGGACTCATGGCTGTCGGCGGCGTCCTTCCAGGAGACCACGCGCGTGCTCACCGAGGCGGCGCTCGAGTCCTCGAGGGACCCGCTCGTCGGCCTCAAGGAGAACGTCATCATCGGCAAGCTGATCCCGGCCGGGACCGGGCTGGAGCGCTACCGGCGCGTCCAGGTCGGCCACACCGAGGTGCCCGAACAGGCCCTGCCCGCCGACATCGCCGAGTTCCTCGCGTCGACCGAGTCCTACGAGGGCGACGGGTCGTGGGGCTTCGAGGGCGGCTGGGGCTTCGAGGACTTCCCCGGCGAGGCCGGACAGCAGCAGTAGGGCCCGCCGTCGACGGCGTCACCCGACGCCGTCGACGAGCCGGGACAGGGTCGCCTGGCGCTCGTTGTTGATCGCCTGGTGGTCACCGACGATCGCGCCGCGTGTGACGCGGTCCCGTAGCAGCGCGGCGTGGTCCTCTCGCAGCTCGGGATGGATCGGGACCAGCAGCCCTCCGGAGCCGGCCGCGATCCCGATCGCCGGGATGGCGTGGGCAGGCCTGCCGATGGCGGCGATGGCGACGGCCAGGCCGCTGGCCGGAGCGACCTCGGCGATGCCGGCCAGGGCCACCACGGCGTCGGCCGCGTCCGCGGCCGGGAGCCGGCGCACCTCGACCCCTGCCTCGGCGATCGCCGCCGCCGTGCGCGGGTCGACCAGGTCCACGTCGGCGACCAGCACGGCCTGGCGGATCGATGGCGCGTCCGCGACCACGTCGAGCACCCGTCCGGGCCCGCCGTCGTCGTCCAGGACCACCAGTGGCGCTCCCAGCGCGACGGCCGCCGCCGCCGCGACCGCCGAGATCGGCGTCACGTCGTCTGCGACGGCCGCCGGCACCACGACGATGTGCTCGGGCGGCGCGTCGGAGCGTGCCTCGATCATCCGCGCCGTGACGTCGGGGCCGGAGCGCAGGCGCTCGGTCGTGACCGCCCAGGCGCCTTCGAGCGTCGCCTGGCAGCCCTGGGTGACCTCACCGACCAGGATGGCCCGCCCGGCCACGGCGAGGACGCGGTCCAGGGCGTCGCCGTCGGGGCCCGTGGTGCAGTCCTCGTCGACCAGCAGATGCGGCACCTCGAGCTGCCCGGCCAGGCCCGCGGCCTGTGCCTGGAGGTCGAGCGGCGCGTCCACCGTGGTGAGCACCACCGACAGCACCGACCGGGGCACCGGGTGGGTCGCCAGCACGACCGCGGCCGCGGTCGAGGGCCCGTCGGTGCCGCTGGTGCGCGGGAGTCGCGGATGCAGATGGACGAGGCCGTCCTCGTCCCCGTCCGTCGGTGCCTGGCAGGGATGGGCGGTCGTGCTCATGATCCGGCAGGTGCTGTCGTCGTCCATCCCGGGTCGGTGGCACGCCTCGTCGGGGTCGCACAGGTGGTCCAGCCCGGCCATGTGCAACAGCTCGTGCCGCAGCACGATGTCGAGCTGCTCGGGACGCAGCCGGTCACACAGACCGAGGTCGAACTCGGCGACGTAGCGGGCCGCGTAGCCGTCGCGAATGACCAGCTCCCCGGGCCACATGTGCGCCCGGGCGAGGTAGCGGCCACCGCACGAGCGGCGATCGAGGAAAATGCGGTTGACCCCGTCGCGGAAGCGCTCGTCGAGCCCGGTGTCGACGACCCGGTCGATCACCGCACCGAACCGCGAGCCGGGGACGTGGTTCCAGACCTCCACCGCCGCCCGGAGCTCCTCCAGCCCGAAGCGGTCCACCACCTCCTGCTCGACCGCGAACCGGATCGGCACCCGGGTGGACGGCGGGACCCACAGGCCCGGCTCCCCACCGGGGCCGCGGGTCGGGAACGTCGCGAACCGGGCATCCGAATGAGGCCGCGGCGGACTCCACCGGTCCGGCGGTCCGGCGCCCTCGAGCGGGGCGCGGGGGCCACCCGCGATGGGGACGGTCGCGACCACCGCGAGGTGGCCGAGGGCGACCAGGACGACCAGCACACCGGACAGGGCGAGCCGCGTCGCGCGCGAGCGGCGCGCGACGGACCCGGTCGGGAAGCGGGCGGCGGAACGGCTCACGCCGGCAGGGTGCCCGATCCGCGCCCCGGCTGACGACCAGCGCTCCCGCGTCGAGCGGCTACCGCCTCGCCGTCGCCCCGGCCGGGGGGCAAGTTGACCAGCCCTCGGCCCCCCGGTACCGTTCTCATCCGCGCCGCGAGGTGTGACGCTGCGGCGCGCGTCCGGGCGCCCTGCGCCACCACCGCCATCTGCGCGTACGCCGCGCTCGATGCCCGGACCGAATCACCTGGAGCGGAACGCCCGGCCCCGTGGGTCGGACCGTCCGCCCGGCGGAGCCCGACGACCCCGGACCGACCGCGACCGACAGGTCGGCGGCCACGGCGGATGACCGGCTCCGTGAGGACCACCGACCACCTGACCAGGCGCGCTGTTCGTGCCCTGCGCGACCACGTGCGGGCACCCACGACGAGGAAGAGACGCGAGCATGCCCACCATCCAGCAACTGGTGCGCAAGGGCCGCAAGGACAAGGCGAAGAAGAACAAGACCCTGGCGCTGAAGGGCTCGCCCCAGCGCCGTGGGGTCTGCACCCGCGTGTACACGACCACGCCGAAGAAGCCGAACTCGGCGCTTCGCAAGGTCTGCCGGGTGCGCCTGACGTCCGGCATCGAGGTGACGGCCTACATCCCCGGTGAGGGCCACAACCTCCAGGAGCACTCGATCGTGCTCG
>CAZSQF010000356.1:0-2946 GCA_964608935.1 uncultured Actinomycetota bacterium
CCTCGTCCTGGTCCTTCTCGGGCTCGGCCTGGGCGTCGGCGCTGGCAGCGTCGTCGGTGTCGTCCTGCTCGCCGTCGTCCGATTCGGCCTCGGCCTGCTCGTCGGCCTGGTCTGCGTCGTCGGCCTGGTCTGCGCCGTCGGCCTGGTCGTCGTCGGTCGGGGCGTCGCCCTCGCCGATGACGGCGATGACCTGGCCGACCTCGATGGTGTCGTCGACCTCGGCGCGCAGCTCCTGGACGGTGCCGGCGACGGGGGAGGGGATCTCGGTGTCGACCTTGTCGGTGGAGATCTCGGCGATGGGTTGATCGACGTCGACGTCGTCACCGACCTCGACCAGCCAGGCCGTGATGATGCCTTCGGTGACCGATTCGCCCAGCTGGGGAAGTTGGACCTCTGCCACGGACGGGCTCCTCGTGTGTGACGGCGCCCGGTGTGGCGCCACGGAAGCGGGTGGGACCGAACCTAGCGGACCACCTGGGGGACCGCATCGGTCGGGGCGGCCCAGGAGCCACCGGGATCGCGATAGCGTGGCGTGCGACCAACCGGAGGCCAGATGTGACCAGCCGACCCTCGGCCGGGCCCGAGCGCGAGGAGCTGCAGCGGACCCCGCTGACGGGGCACCACGAAGCTCGCGGGGCCAGGCTCGGCCCGTTCGGGGGCTGGCTCATGCCGATCCAGTTCGCCGGCACCGTGGCGGAGCACCACGCGGTCCGCGAGCGGGTCGGTGCCTTCGACGTCTCGCACCTCGGCACCGTGTGGGTCGAGGGCGCGGCCGCGGTCGAGACCGTGGCGGCGACCTTCACCAACGACCCGACCACCCTGGACGACGGGGGCTCCCAGTACACGCTGTGCTGCGACGAGCGGGGTGGCATCGTCGACGATCTGATCGTCTACCGGCTCGCCGCCGACCGCTTCCTGGCCGTTCCGAACGCGGCCAACACGGCACCGGTCGTCGCCGCGCTCCGCGCCGCTGCGCCGTCGGGGGTGACGATCCGTGATCAGAGCATCGATTGGGGACTGGTCGCGGTCCAGGGCCCTGACGCCCTTCGGACCATCGACGCGGCGCTCGCCCGGATCGCCGCCGACGCGACGTCACCGGCCGCAGAGGTCCCCTACCTCTCGATCGCCCCGATCGCGGACGGCGAGGTCGGCTACCTCGCCCGGACCGGGTACACGGGCGAGCCCGGCGGTGAGCTGCTGGTGATACCGGAGTGGGCCCCGCAGCTGTGGACGGCGTTGCTCGAGGAGGGGGCCACCGCCTGCGGGCTCGGGGCGCGCGACACGCTGCGCCTGGAGATGGGCTACCCGCTGCACGGCAACGACCTGTCCACCGACGTCACTCCCTACGAGGCGCGCGTCGGGTGGGCGGTCAGGCTCGACCGCGGCGACTTCGGCGGGCGTCGCGCCCTCGTCGAGGCCAAGGCGAGCGGCCCGCAGAGGCGGTTGTGGGGGCTGCGCGGGGACGGACGCCGCCCGCCGCGGCAGGGCATGACGGTGCGGCGCGCCGACGAGCAGGTGGGCGTGGTCACCTCCGGGACGTTCTCACCGACCCTGGAGGTCGGCATCGGGATGGCCTACCTCGACGACGGGACGGGTCCGGGCGACCAGGTGACGGTCGACGTGCGAGGGAGCGACGTCGCGTTCGAGGTGGTCAAGCCACCGTTCGTGGATCGGGATCCCCGCCCCTGATGCCCGGCGTGCATGGCACCCTGGTGTGGCCCGAGGAGGCGTCCGTGTTCGAACAGGTAGCGCATCAGCAGCAACAGCCGGTCGTGGCGGTCACCACGCACGCCGGCGCCGACCTGCTGGTGGCCACGCTGGGCGTGCACGGCATCGACGCCGCGACGGCGATGCCGTCGGTCTACCCGTCCCTCGACTGGGTCGAGGGCATCATCGTCACGGTCGCCGAGGACGACGCTCTCGATGCGCGGCAGCTCCTGCGCGAGCTGGGGCACGAACCGCTGGCCGGATCGTGACCGTTCTTGCAGGCCGGTACGAGCTCGGCGAGGAGCTCGGCTCGGGCGGTATGGCCACCGTGGTGGCGGCCCACGACCGCGATCTCGACCGTCCCGTCGCGGTCAAGCTGCTCCGCGCCACCCCGGACGCGATCACCCGGCAGCGCTTCGTCCACGAGGCACGGACCGCGGCCCGCTTCCATCACCCCAACGCGGTCACGATCCACGACGCGGGCGAGCACGAAGGCCAGCCCTACATCGTGATGGAGCTCGTCCGTGGGCGCAGCCTGGCCGATCATGTCTCGGTAGCGGCGCCCCTCCCGCCCGACGAGGCGATCGCGATCGTGCTCGGTGTCCTCGATGCGCTGGCCGCAGCGCATGCGCGAGGGCTGGTCCACCGTGACGTCAAGCCGAGCAACGTCCTGCTCCCCGACGAAGGTGGCGTCAGGATCGCCGACTTCGGGATCGCGAAGGCCCTCGACGACGCGACGGGCGGGTTGACCACCGCGGGCACGATCATCGGGACGGTCAGCTACATGGCCCCCGAGCTGGTCGAGGGAGCCAGCGCGACGCCGGCCAGCGACGTGTACAGCGTGGGCTGTGTCCTCTACGAGCTGCTCACCCGTCGGCCGCCGTTCACGGGTGACAGCTCGCTCAGCATCGCCTACGCGCAGGTGCGCCGTGCGGTCCACCCGATCACCGCGCACCGCAGCGACCTGCCCGACGAGCTCGTCGCCGTCGTCGAGCGGGCGCTGGAGAAGGACCCGCAGCAGCGCTACCCCGACGCCGGCGCCATGCGAGCCGCCCTGCTCGACGGGCCGGCCGCCGTCCCCAGTCCGCGGACCATGCCCCTGGCCGGGGCGGCGGCCGTCGCCGGTGACGCCCCCACGCGGGCGCAGCAGGTCGTGACCGACCCGGCCGAGCCGCGACGACGGCCCGTGCCCCTGATCCTGGCCCTGGCCGCGCTGGCGGTCGTGGCGTTGGCCGTCAT
>CAZSQF010000357.1:0-2918 GCA_964608935.1 uncultured Actinomycetota bacterium
GTGGCGTCGTCGGCGAGGTCGGCCGGGCCGGACTCTCCGCAGCCGGCGAGGATCACGCCGACCACCGCCAACATCCCCATGCTGCGGCGCGCGGCATCACGACGTACACCCTGAAACCCCACACGATCCCCGATTTCTGCGCACCCCCGTGGCGCGCATCCAACGCACTCCTGACTACACGAACTTGCCATCGCCGACAAGGTCCGTGCGCACCATCGCACGACCCCGCGCGCACCCTGCCCGCCCAGACCGCCTCCCGTTCCAGGGACGAGGCCCGACCGACGAGCCGACGGCGTCTCGCCACCATTCAGGAACCGGCGCCTGACCGAGAACAGGGCCGATCCAACCTCAGCGGTCTGAGCACCGCACGATCCTCAATAGAGTCGCGCACGGTGCGGAACTCGGCCGTGTGCTGCAGCAGGGACGATTCCGGGCCTTCCGACCACTCAACAGCCAACCACGTGAAACCTGAGGCCGACCATGGATCCTGTCGTCGCTGCCTGCCGCGACATCCTGCGCATGGAGGGGCCCATGCCCCTCACCGATCTCGCTGACCGCATGGCCGCCGACGGGCACGCCGTCGGCGAGGATCCCGACGCCCTGGGCGACCTCCTGTTCCCGTGGACGGAGCCGGACTGGTCACCGACCGAGCTGGCCGATGGCCGACTCGCGGACCCCGAGGAGCTCCTCGACGGGCTCGTGCTCACGACCCGGCTCGACGACGCGCACGTGCGTGCCGGCCAGCCCGCCTTCTCGCCCGACCTCGACCCGCTGCTCGAAGTCCTGCGCCCCGGCACCCCTCTGCCACTCGCGGACGGCGGGGAACTGGAGATCGCCCTCGAGGACGACGGCACCTGGAACCTGACCGGTCCAGCGGGCTGGATGCCCGGCACGGCCGGCCAGGTCCTGGTGGCCCGACTGGCGGACGGCGACCTCCACCTCGACGCGGTCGACGCCGCGTCGGTGGCCGACGATCCAGGTCTCGTGAACGAGCTCGCGGCCACCTACGACGAGATGCGGGAGCTCCGTGCCGGGGTCGAGATCCCCGACCTGGTCCTCGACCTCCGGGCCCGGCTACCCGACGCGCTCTCACGGCCGCACCCACCGCTCAGTGAGCTGCTCGTGCTCGCCGACCTCGCCCGCCACGGCGACTGGGTCGTGTACCCCGAGGAGCTGGACGAGAATGGCGAGCTCACCGGCTCACTGGCGGACACCTTCGGCTCGACCTTCGGGGAACTCACCGCCCACCTGGTCGACGACCACGGGATGAGCGAGGAGCAGGCGAACGACTTCGTCCTGCTCACCGTGCTGACCACGGGGGTCCGGCTGAGCCCTCCCGACGATCTCGACAACGAGGAGCGCCAGCTCGTCAACCAGGCACGCATCCTGGCGGGCGAGCCGGGCGACCCAGACCCGGACGAAGAGGCGATGGATCTGCAGCAGGGGCTACCGCGCCTTGCCGACCTCTTTGCCGACGACGAAGTCGCCCAGGCGGTGCCCCACGACCTCCTCGCCCAGAGCATCACGGCGCCGGGCCCGTTCGCCGTCATCGCGAAACGCGTGGCCGAGGGCAGCCGAGACCGGATCGTGCGGTCCAATGCCTGGTGGCTGTACGCCCATGCGCTGGAGTTTCTCGACCGGGACGGCATCACCACCGAACGGGCACTTCGGCGTGCGCTCGAGGCGTCACGCGACCACAGCAGCGCGGCCATCGACCTCACCTGGCACCTGGACGACCGGGGTGAGGCCGGCCGCGCCGTTGGCATCCTGGCCGAGCACGGCCTTGGCGACAGCGGTTGGGCCGAGGACCTGCGGTCGTGGGCCGTCCCCGGTCCCACGTCCGCGGGTCGCAACGACCCGTGTCCCTGCGGGTCGGGCCGCAAGCACAAGGCCTGCTGCGAGCCTCGCAACGGATGGCCACTCCTCCAGCGGATCGACTGGATCTTCGGCAAGCTGACCCGCTTCGCTGCCCGACCGGCGAACGTCGACTGGCTCGCCAACGTCGCCATGCACGCCGGCATGGATCTCGGCCGGCCGGGACTGCCCGAGGACCCGGTCATCGCGAGCATCTGCCTGTTCGAGGGCGGGCTCATCGACGACTTCTGCCGGCTGCGTGGACCGCTCCTTCCGGTGGACGAACTGAGCCTGCTGCGCTCCTGGGCCGAGGTGACAGCCGGTGCCTACGAACTGGTGCAGGTCGAGCCGGGAACCGTGATGACGGTGCTGGACCTGACGACCGGCGAGCGTCACGAGGTGGCCGAGCGCTCGGCGAGTGAGCAGCTCGCCGAAGGGCAGCTCCTGCTGACCTGGCTGATCCAGTATCCGGACGGAACGACCCGGATCGCGCTGGGCGCGGGTCCAATCCCGGTCCAGCATCGCCGCTCGCTGCTGGCGCTACTCGACACGGCTCCCGACGCCGAGGACCTCGCCAGTTGGTACGGCGGGCTGGCCGCGCCGCCACGTCTCCACAACACCGACGGTGACCCGTTGATGGTGTGCCGTATCACCATGGACGTTCCCGACGAGGACGCGGCTCGGCAGGCCCTCGCCGCCATCGGGACGGATGCGGCCGCCATCACGGGCCGGGAAACAGCCACCCTCGAGGCCGAGGACGACACCTTCCACCTGCTGGTCGAGGACGGAGCGGCCCGAGCGCTGATCGGGACGATCCGGGTCGACGCAGGCCAATTGGTCCTGGAGGCGAACTCCGAGGCCCGCGTCGACGCCCTCGCCGAGGTGGCCATGGATCGGATCGCGGCCGCCACGGTCGTGGAGGACGTGCGCCGGCGGATGGAAGACCTCGTGGATGATGACGGGAACCTGCTCGATGACGGTGGGCCAGTCCCACGGGACATCCTGGCGGATCTGGATCCCGAGGAGCGCCAGGCCCTCATGCAGAGCCTCGATGCCTGGATGGC
>CAZSQF010000358.1:0-2909 GCA_964608935.1 uncultured Actinomycetota bacterium
CGGGCGGTACTCGAGCCGCACGATGTGCGGCTGCTGGAGCTGGAGCTCGGCCGAGTCCTCGATCGTGACGATGCGCTGGTCCTCGGGGATGAACGACGACAGCACGTTCAGCGTCGTGGTCTTGCCGGCGCCGGTTCCTCCGGAGACGAGGATGTTCATGCGGCCCCGCACCGCGGCGTCCAGGAACCGTGCCGTGTGGCTGGTCATCGTCCCGAAGCTGACCAGGTCCTCGGCAACGTAGGGATCCGCGGCGAACTTGCGGATCGTGAGCACCGGCCCATCGATCGACACCGGTGGGATGATCGCGTTGACGCGGGAGCCGTCCGGGAGCCGGGCGTCCACGTACGGCGAGGCCTCGTCGATGCGGCGACCGACCTGCCCGACGATCTTGTCGATGGTGCGGCGGAGGTGGCCGACGTCGAGGAAGCGGACGTCGCTGTGGAAGATGCGGCCGTCGCGCTCGATGTAGACGTCGTCAGGGCCGTTGCACATGACCTCGGTGATGGTCGGATCGGCCAGCAGCGGTTCGATCGGCCCGAACCCGAGGATGTTGTCGATGGTCTCGACCACGAGCCGTTGGCGGTCGGCCGCCGACAGCGGGGTCTCCTCCTGCTGGAGGACCTCGGCGAGCTTCTCGCGGACGCGCCGTTCCATCTCCTCGGACGAGACGTTGGTGTCGTACAGGCGCGGCCCGAGCTGGGCGAGCAGCTCAGCGTGGATCTTTCGCTTCAGCTCGTCCAGGGGGTCGACGGCGGCACGTGGATGCCGCCGTTGCCCGCCGATGCTGACACGCCCGTTGGCGGCATTCGCATCGTGGTCGGGGGCGTCCCCGTCCTCGCCCTGTCGGGCCTTGGCGAGACGTTCGTAGAGACTCACGACTGTTCCTCCTGCCGGCGACGTCCGCGCCGGCGACGCTGCGGCTCGATCGTCTGCGATTCGGCTTCTACGGGGCCAGCGACGGCCTTGGCAAGGGCCTCGAGCGCGGCTACGACCGAGGAGCGCTTGCGCTTGGACATGACCAGCGGTTCGCCCTGGTTGATCGACAGGGGCACGTCGCGGCTCGATGGCACCGACACGTCGACCTCCGTCCCGAGCGACCGCTCGACCTCCTGGATGCGCAGCCCGACCGACGTGTCGGCCCGGTTGAGCACCACCCTGATGCGTTCACGGCCCACCTTCAAGGCGTCGAGCGTTTGGAGCGCCAACTTGAGGTTCTTGACCGACGGGACGTCGAGGCTGCCCACCAGCACGACCTCGTCGCAGGCATCGATGGACGCCAGCACCTGCTCGCTGAAGAACGCCGGCGAGTCGATGATGGTGATCGGGAACAGGGTGCGCATCAGCGCCAACAGGTGCTGCACCGACTCTGGGCTGACATGCTCCGAAACGGCCGGGTCGGTCGGCGCCGCGAGCAGCCGTACCCCGCTGCGGTGGGAGGTCAGGTACCCGCGGAGTGCCTCGTGATCCAACCGCACACCTTGCAGGGCCGCGTCGTAGGCGGTCCACGCCGGCAGCAGCTGGAGCATGATCGCCAGGTCGCCCGACTGGAGGTCGAGGTCGATCAGCCCCACCTCGCCCTCGAGCCGTTCCGCGACGGCGACGGCCAGGTTCGACGCGATGAACGACTTGCCGCAGCCGCCCTTGGTCGAGAACACCACCACGACGCGCCCCCCGGGGTGATCAGGCTCGGCGTCGTCGTGCGCGTGCAGCTGCCGGTAGCGGGACCGCGCCCGGTCCACGGCATCCCGCAGCTCACCCGGGGAACGCTTCGCGTCGAGCAGGTCGAGGGCACCGGCCTTCATGGCGCGGCGGAGCTCGGCCGTCGTCACCTGCTCGACCAGCGCGATCACCCCCAGCTCGGGCACGTGCTGACCGAGCCGCTCGATCGCCTTGAGCGCGTGCTCGAAGTCGATGCCGGGCCCGATCAGCACCGCCTCGATGAAGCGGGTCGGGTCGTTGAGCAGCCCGTCCAGCGCGGAGGAGTTGACGACCCACTCGACGGTGACGTCGGAGCCGACCTCTTCCTGCACCGCTTCGCGGCGCTCCCGCTGGGAGTCGATCAGGACGATCAAGTGCCGCCTCCGCGTCAGTCGTCGAAGATGTCTTCGATGGTGCGTCCCGGGGTTTCGATCGGCCGGTCGGGGACCGGCTCCTCGGGCAGCAGGGTGAAGTACAGGGTGCCGTTCAAGGTGGCGAACACCAGCTGCTCGGCCTCGACGGGATCGACCGCCAGGGTGAGCAGGACCTGTTCGGTCTGTTGGACCTGCTCCTCGCCCTCCTGGATGATACGCCGTCCGACCGCCAGCACCTCGATGTCCTGGAGGAGGTACTGGACCACGATGTTCTCCTCGACCGCATCCGTGGGTGCGGGCTCCTCCTCGTCCTCGGCGACGTCCTCCTCCTCGCCGGGGACGATCAGCTGAGCGAGCACGGACACGTGGTCGCCCGGCGTGATGAACCCGGCCACACCCGGCACGACCCCGACCTGGACCGAGATGGCTTCCTTGTCCTCTGGAACCGGGCGCAGCCCGCGCGCCGCCTGGGCGACCTCCCCGAACCGGTCGGCGACGATCACCTCGCCAGGCACGATGTCGACCGCGGCAACGGTCCCCTCGATCTGGGTGGTCGAGGTGATCGCTCCCTCGGGCACGGCGTTGCTCGGCACGGCCCGTGGCTCGATCAGCCCCGCCGCAACAGCCGCCTCCGCGCTGGTACCCGCCTCGATCCGTTCGGTCGCGACGAACGCGTCGACCGGGTCGAACTCCTCGGCGGTGCGTGTCTCCACGCCACGGATGTAGGAGAAGAGCGCCACGGTCGCGACGACGGCCAGGATCACCGCCAGCACGATCGCGAGCACCCGCGTGTTCATCCTGCCTCTGGCCATCGTTTGCCCCTCGTTCCCCTCATCT
>CAZSQF010000359.1:0-2904 GCA_964608935.1 uncultured Actinomycetota bacterium
AACGTCGGCGCCCAGCCGTACTGGAACGCCGAGGCGACGATGCTCATGCACACCAGGGGCATCCTCGTCATGACGCCCGAGAGCGCGATGGTGCTGACCGGCAAGCAGGCCCTCGACTACTCCGGCGGCGTGTCGGCCGAGGACAACTACGGCATCGGCGGCTACGACCGGGTGATGGGGCCGAACGGTCAGGCCCAGTACTGGGCTCCCGACCTGGCCGGGGCCTGCGAGGTCCTGTTCGCCCACTACGACCACACCTATGTGGCCCCTGGCGAGCGCTTCCCGCGGCGCGCGGCCACGACCGACCCGATCGACCGTGACGTGCGCGACTCCCCGCACGACGTCGAGGGGGTCGACTTCGCCCGTGTCGGCGACGTCTTCTCCGAGGACACCAACCCCGGCCGCAAGAAGCCGTTCGACATCCGCACCGTGATGCGGTCGGTCGCCGACCAGGACCACGCACCGCTGGAGCGCTGGATCGACATGGCCGGTGCCGACACGTCGATCGTGCTCGACGCACACCTCGGCGGGCGGCCGGTCACCCTCCTCGGCTTCGAGTCCCGCCCGATCCCGCGGCGGGGCTTCTTGCCCGCGGACGGGCCCGAGCAGTGGACCGCGGGCACGCTGTTCCCCCGCTCGTCGAAGAAGACCGCCCGCGCCATCAACGCCGCGAGCGGCAACCGACCGCTGGTGGTGCTCGCGAACCTGTCCGGGTTCGACGGCTCGCCCGAGTCGCTGCGCGAGCTCCAGCTCGAGTTCGGGGCCGAGATCGGCCGGGCGATCGTGAACTTCGACGGGCCGATCGTGTTCTGTGTCGTGTCGCGCTACCACGGCGGGGCGTTCGTGGTGTTCTCCGGCACGCTCAACGACCACATGGAGGTCGCCGCGGTGGAGGGCTCGCACGCGTCGGTGATCGGCGGGCCGCCCGCGGCCGCCGTCGTGTTCGCCGGTGAGGTCGACCGTCGCACCGACGCGGATCCGCGGGTGCGCGAGCTCGACGACCGCATCGCCCACGCGGACGAGACCGACGCGGTGCTGCTGCGCGCCGAGGTGAGCGAGGTCCGCGCCGCGGTCCGCTCGGAGAAGCTCGGTGAGGTCGCGGCCGAGTTCGACGCCGTGCACAGCGTCGAACGCGCACGCAAGGTCGGGTCGGTCCACACGATCATCCCCCCGGACCAGCTCCGCCCGTACCTCATCGACGCGGTGGAGCGTGGCGTGCAGCGCAGCCTCGACGAGCTCGGATCGCAGTGAGCCTGCTGCGCAGCATGGTCGGCGTCCTCGGCGTCGTCGCCGTGGTGTGGCTGGCGCTGATCGTGCTGACATGGATCGGACAGCGCCAGCTCATCTACCTCCCCGACCGGTCGGCCCCCACGCCGCCCGCCGACCTCGACGTCGAGGAGGTCGTCCTCACGACCACCGACGGACTGGAGCTTGCCGCCTGGTTCGTCCCCGCCACCGGCGAGCCGGTGGCGACGGTGCTGGTCGCCAGCGGCAACGCCGGCAACCGCTCCCTGCGGGCCCCGCTCGCCGCCGGCCTGGTCGAACGCGGCCACGCCGTGCTGCTGCTCGACTATCGCGGCTACGGCGGCAACCCCGGACGCCCCCACGAGGACGGCGTCGTCGCCGACGCCCGGGCGGCCTGGGAGCACCTCGCCCGCCGCGACGACGTCGACCCCGAACGGATCGCCTTCCTCGGCGAATCGCTCGGTTCGGGCGTGCTCGCCGCACTGGCCGGCGAGCACGCACCGGCGGCGCTCGTGCTGCGCTCGCCGTTCCCCTCGCTGGCCGACGTCGGCCGACGCCACTACCCGTTCCTGCCGGTCCGGACCCTGCTGCGAGAACGGTTCCCGACGGCGCAGCACCTCGAGGGCTACGACGGGCCGGTGCTCGTGGTCGCCGGCGCCCAGGATCGGATCGTGCCGACCGACCTGTCGCGCGAGCTGGCGAGTCATGTCGATGCCGATTACGTCGAGGTGCCCGGTGCCGGCCACAACGACCGTGCCCTGCTCGACGGCCCGGTGTTCCTCGACGCCGCCGACACGTTCATCCGCGATGCGGTCGGTCCCCCGCCGGGCTGAGCGGACCCGTCGTCCGCAGCCCCGTCCCGACCCGTCAGGCCAGCGCCGCGAGCACCTCGTCGGCGACCCGGTCGCCCGAGCGCACCGCCCCCTCCATGTGGCCGTTCCACACCGTCGCCGTCTCCGCCCCGGCCCAGTGGATCGGTCCGACCGGGGCCCGCAGCGCCGGGCCGAATCCGGTCCAGACGCCGGGGGGCAGGTGCCCGAAGTGGCCGCCGCGGGTGTAGGGCTCGGCCATCCAATCGTGCTCGACGTACTCCCTCGGCGACGACGCCGGCTGGCCGAGGTGATGCGCGAACGACGCGGTCACCGCAGCTCGGCGCTCCCCGGCCGAGACGCGCGCGAGCCGGCGTGCCTCCTCCCCCTCGAGGAACCCGACCAGGATGCCCGGGGAGCCCGAGGGCGGCGAGCCGTCGAAGGTCACCTTCACCGGTCCCTCGTCGGCGAGCACCTGCCCCGTCAGGCCCTCGTCCCGCCAGAACGGCTCGTCGTACACGCCGAAGACCTTGATGACCGATCCGGCCGGGACGCGTTGGGTCAGCTGGTCGCGCCAGGCCGGCAGGACCGGGTCGTAGGCGAGCCGGCCGGCGAGCGCCGGCGGCAGCGTGACCACCACGCGCCGGCCGGTGATCGCCGACCCGTCGTCGACCTCGACCCCGACCTGCCGGTCACCCCGCACGACCCGTCGCACCGGGCTCGACAGGTGGACGCGGTCCCCGAGCCGGTCCGCCATCGCCTCGACCACCCGCATGGAGCCACCGACGATGCGGTCACGTCGGGCACCCACGTCGATGCCGACCCGGGTGTCGAGGTCGGTGCCGCGGTG
>CAZSQF010000360.1:0-2901 GCA_964608935.1 uncultured Actinomycetota bacterium
GGGGTCGAGGAGGCGTATTTTCGGCAGTTTGCGGCGAAGTTGACCGAGTCGCCCCGCGAGGGCTCGTGCCGAATCGTGCCCAAGCCAGGGAGTCCGTAGGCGCCGGGGGAGTCCGATGATGACCGCCTGTCTCGGCCTCGTCGCAGCATCTGGCCGGGTCGGTGGATGGTCACGTAGGAGCCGACGGGCAGCCTCGATGCGGAGCCCGGGCTACAGATCAAGCTCGAGCTGGGGCTGCTGGTCGCTGTCGCCGAGCAGCCCCAGCGTGCGGTAGGTCCTCAGACGGCGCGCGTGCATGCGTGCCAGCACGGGCACGGCGGCGTCGCGGTAGTCGTGCACCCGGGCGGTCTGCTTGCCGGGGAAGGGCCGTTGGATGCGCCCGACACGCTGCACGATGCTGCCCTTGTCCGAGATCGGGAACGCGAGGAACAGCGTGTCCAGCGGCGGGCAGTCGAACCCTTCCCCGACGTACTGTCCGGTCGCGGCCAGGACCAGCGGGCCGTCGGCGGCCGTCTCCAGCCTGTCCATGACCTCCTGTTCGACGGTCCGCTTCATGCCGCCGTGCAGGACGAGCGGCACGACACCGCGCTCGCGCAGCTGCTCGACGATCCTGGCGAGATGCGACTTGCGATCGCTGAGCACCAGGCAACGGCGCCCCGCCTCCATCTCGGCGACCACGTCATCGGCGATCTGCCGGATGCGCGCCGGATCCTTGGCGACGGCGCCGAGCACCTGCTGGATCGGGGCATCCTCGGGCAGGTCGAGCACCAGCCCGGTCTGGTGCACCTCGAGCTCGAGGCGGAGCCTTGAAGGCCCCGGGTCGGCCGCGTTCCGGACGGGGCCGCACTGCATCGAGATCAGCGGATCGAGCCCATCACCGCGGTAGGGCGTGGCGGTCAGGCCGAGCACGAACCGGGCAGGGATCCGGCTCACTACGCGCTGGATGGTCACCGCCGGCACGTGGTGGCACTCGTCGACGACGAGCAACCCGTAGCGGCTGGTGAGCTCGTCCACGTCGTCGCGCCGCGCCAGCGTCTGGACGGTCACCAGGTCGACGATGCCGGTGCGCCGGTCCCGGCCCGCGGCGAGCGCGCCGATCTGCCCCGGGTCCAAGCCCAGGGCGGCCGTGAGCTGTTCTCGCCACTGCTCGAGCAGCGGCTTGCGGTAGACCAGCACGAGGGTCGGGAGCCGGCGTGTGGCGACGATCGCGCAGGCCATCACCGTCTTGCCCGACCCCGGAGGTGCGACCAGCATGCCCAGCTCGTGGGCGAGCAGGTCGTCGACGGCCGTCTGCTGTGGACCGGTCAGCTCACCGTGGAATGCCAGCTCGAGTGGCTCGACCGCGGGCCACCGTTCCTCGAGCTCCAGGGTCGAGCCGGCACCCTGGACGAGCTGCTGAAGGTCGGGCCGCACACCGCGGGGCAGGTGCAGATGGGTGAGGTCCTCGTCGTAGGCGCGGATGATGCGCGGTGTCTGCCAGGTGGACAGCCGCAACTGCTGCTTCTTGTGGAACTCGGGGTTGTGCATCGACGCCAGGTGCTTCATCGCTGCCAGCATCGAGCCGGGAAGGCCGGCCTTGTCGACGTGCAGCTGGGCGTCGACGGTGGCGCTGACCTGCGTCGGCGCTTGGGGGCTGCCGCCGGCCCGCCTCCAACGGGTTGCGGCGTCCGGGCCGGTCCGCAGCGGATCCAGGCGCCGCAGCGCGTCTGTCAGCAACGCCGGCGAGACGCGGACGATCTCGCTCAGCAGTTGCCACTGGTCATCGAACGGCTCGAGCGATGCCGGCTCCAGGAAGAGGGCGTTGCCCTGCTCGACCGCGCTGCCCTGCAGCGGCAGCGCGATCAGGTTGCCGAAGCTGCCGCGAGGCAGCAGATCCTGGCTGGGGAACAGCCGGTCGTAGCTGTCCAGGTCAAGCTCGGCGCGTGCCTCGATCGCTGCCCGCAGCAGCCCTGTGCCGAGTCGTCGCGCGTCGCTGGCGGATACCGGCTCGGTGAAGAAGATCCAGACGTGGCCCCCGTTGCCCGATCGGCTGCGCTCCAGATACCCGGGGACGTCGTGGTCGGCGGCGGCGTCGAGGTAGGCCAGCGCGTCCAGCCGCCACGTCGGCCCGTCGAAGTCGGCCGCGAGCAGCCAGCACGAGTCGTCCTCGAGCAGCGGGTAGAGCCCGACCGTCTGCTCACCCTCGAGGTGGGCGGCGATCACGGCGTCGGTCAGCGGCAGATACCGCCGCTGGGCCTTCGGACGGTCCTTGCGCCACCCGCCGGCGACCGCCGGGACATACCCCGACTCGCCCCGCTGGTTGCTCCACCGCACCGCATACACGTCGTCGCGACCCCGAAACAGCGACCGGAACACCGCGACGCGCCGCTCGAGGCTCGATCGGGCATCGACGGGGGACGTGGAGTTGGGCAACGGGAGCTCGACCGCGGCCGGCTGGGCGGGGGACGACAGGACATCGTCGGGCCCGAGCCCCAACAGCTGCCGCAGCCGCCGGTTCTCCTGCCGAAGGCGTTCGACCTCACCGGGCTGTGACCCGGATCCGCCCTCCGGTCCTCGACCCGACGCTGGCACCGACCTCTCCCTCCGCGTGACGACGAGGGTCGCACCCGGCACGGACGGCCCGCAAGACTCGCCACGCCTTCGACCTCGACGCGATGCGCCAGCGCTTTCGACTTCTGATCAGCAGTTCGGCGTCGACCACCGAATTTGAGCGTTGCCCGGGAGGGTCGGCCTTCGGGTGACTGTTGTATGGGCATGACACCGGATTCCGTTGGTATAGCTATACTACGGTCCGGCGACGATGACGAGCGTATGGCTGAAGGAACGGTTTCCGATAGTAGGGACGAACGGCAGTCGGTCCCGATGCGGCGGCTGCCGGAGCATCTGATCGCCATCGGGCAG
>CAZSQF010000361.1:0-2891 GCA_964608935.1 uncultured Actinomycetota bacterium
GACCACACGAACGGCTGGTACAGGTAGGCGTAGTACTCGCCCTGGCCGTAGTTCTTCTTGACGTCGAGCGGGCGCTCGTAGCCGGCGTCGTGCAGGTCGGCCAGGATCTGGTCGAACTCGTCCACGCTCCAGGCGTCCGCGGGGCCGTCGGGGATGCGGGCGCCGATCTCGTCGAGTGCGGACCTGACCCCGTACATGCCGAGGCCGGAGTCGAACATCCCGACCGCCCAGATGCGATCGGCGTAGGTGCCCTGCTCGATGATCGACGGCAGCAGATCGTCCATCAGGTCGGCGGGAATGCAGTCATCGATCGGCTGGAGGTCGCCCGACCAGGCGTAGTTGAACGCGAATGAGGCATCCGTGTCGACCACGTCGGGGAGGTCGCCCGACGCCGCAGCTCCCCGCAGCGACGACGCGTAGTCCGCCTCCGGGACGAGCGTCAGCGTGGCCGTGACCTCGTCCTGAGCAGCGTTGAACTCGTCGACGAAGGCGCGGACGGCGTTGACCTCCGACTCGGCACCTTCGTGCCACCAGATCTCGATCTCGTCCTGGGTGATCTCGCCGTCGCAGCCATCACCGGCCGCGGCCGGACCGTCGTCGCCGCAGGCCGCGGCCAACAGGGCCAGGGCGGACACGGCTGCGAGCCATCGCATGGGTCGCGTCCTTCGTGTGCTCATCGGTTCTGCTCCTTTGGGGGGCCGGTTTCTCACGGTCGGGTGATCGTCGCCGGTGGCCGTCACGGCGGGGGCGCGGTCGTGGCGCGATCGACCACCCGCAAGGGCATGAAGACCTCCTCGGCCTCGCGTTCGGGGTCTGCGAGATGGTCGAGCAGGAGCTGTGCTCCCAGGCGGCCGCTGTCCTCCAACGGCTGGCGGATGGTTGAAAGGCCGGCGTGGACGGCCGTCTCGATATCGTCGAACCCGAGGACGGACAGGTCGTCTGGGACGTGCAGACCCGCGGTCCGAGCCGCCCGGAGCGCACCGAGCGCCTGCGTGTCGGAGGCTGCGAAGATCGCCGTCGGGCGGGGCTGGCCGCGGTCCAACAGCTCGGCCGTCGCCGCGCGCGCCGCCTCGAGCCCGTGCGGTGCGGTCAGGATCCAGTCGGGATCGGGGGTGACGCCCGCATCCTGCAAGGCGCTGCGGTACCCGTGGCAGCGGTCGCGGCTGGAGGTGAAGCCGTAGGGGTTGTCCTCCGGGTCCCCGAGAAAGGCGATGTCCCGGTGACCGAGCTCGAGCAGGTGCTCGGTCGCCAGTCCGCCTCCCCCGACGTCGTCGGTCACGACGCGGGTGAATGCGGGGTGGTGGGCGTCGACCTGCACCACCGACACGGCGAAGCGCTCGAGCCGCTCGACCTCCGCGTCGGTCGGCGGCAGCGACATGAGCAGCAGCCCGTCGGCCTGGTGAGGGCCTGCGAGACTGTCCATGTGGGCGGCCCGCTGTTCGTCCCCGTCGACCGGGTAGAGGACGAGCTCGTAGCCACTGGAGGACAAGGCCGCCGCAAGACCGTGGAGCCGCTCCACGGCCGAGGGGTGGGTGAAGAACGACACCAGCACGCCGATGCGCTGGGTTCGGCCCCGCTTCAGGTTCCGAGCAAGGGGGCTCGGCCGGTAGTCGAGCTCGGCTATCGCGTCCCGGACGCGCCGTCGCGTCTGCGGCCTGACAGACGGGTGGTCGTTGAGCACCCGCGACACCGTGCCGACGCCCACGCTGGCATGTCGGGCCACGTCCGCGATCGTGGTCATGGCGCCTCATTGACCGTGCCCTGGAGGCGGTGCCTCCTGCATCAAGCCCTGACTCACTGTGGAATCGGTTCCACCAGGCCAGCGGGGAGGTCCGGTCTTGGAATCGATTCCATCGAGCGAAGGCGACGATAACACGGCGGCACGGGGCCGACAAGGGGTGCGGGGTCAGCGCGCCTGGGGGAGGCGGCGCCGCAGAGCTGCGATGTCGTCGGGGCTGGACCCGCAGCAGCCGCCGACGACGTGTGCGCCGGCTGACAACCATGGCGTGGGGTCGGGCACCTCGGCGTCGAACCGCACCCAGGATCCGGACTCGGTGTCCCAGCGTTCGCCGACGTTCGGGTAGACCACCAATGGCCGGTCGACACCGGCGAGCTCGTGGAGCGCGCGTTCGGCGATCTCGGGAAGGCAGCAGTTGACGCCGACGGCGAGCACCCCGTCGACCTCCAGCGCCGGCGCCAGGGCATCACGCAGCGGTTGGCCCTCGGGGGTCGTCGCCCCATCCGGGCCGACGCTGACCGACACCCACGCCGGGACGCCGACGCCGCGCAGGAGGTCGGCCAGGGCGCGGACCTCGTCGCCGCTGGGAAGCGTCTCGCAGGCGAGCACGTCCGGCCCGGCCTCGAGCAGCGCATCGAGCCGGGGCGCGTGGAAGCTGCGCAGCTCGGCCACGCCGATCCCGTACCGGCCGCGGTACTCCGCCCCACCTCCGAGCGCGGCGCCGTACGGGCCCACCGAGGCGGCGACCAGGGCGCGCTCCCCGTTGCCGTTGCGGTGGGGCGCAGCGGCCTCGCGGGCGAGGACCACGGAGCGGGCGAGCAGCACATCGGCATCGCCCGGGTCGAGGCCCGCGGCGGCGAGCGAGCGCGACGAGAGCTGATAGCTCGCGGTCGTGACGACGTCGGCACCCGCATCGAGGAAGGTGGCGTGGACCGATCGGACCGCGTCGGGATCGTCGAGCAGCAGCCTCGCCGACCAGAGCGCGCCGGCCAGATCGTGCCCGCCGCGTGCCAGGGTGGTCGCGAGCCCGCCGTCGAGGGCCACGACCTCACCGCGTGCGAGCCGTCCCGCGAGCGTGTTGTCCACGAACGGCAGGCTAAACCACCACCGGGCGCAGATCGGGGACGTGCTGCACCGGTGACGCCGCTAGCGT
>CAZSQF010000362.1:0-2881 GCA_964608935.1 uncultured Actinomycetota bacterium
GAGATCATGAGGTGGCGACCCGGGAGGTCGGCTCCGGACGCGCCGGCGCCTGCGTCGACACCGGCGGCCGCGGCAGGAGGGTGGCGGACGTGCTCGTCCTCGGCATCGAGACGTCCTGCGACGAGACCGCCGTCGGCGTGGTCGAGGACCGCTTCACGGTGCGATCCAACGTCATCGCGTCGCAGGTCGACCTCCACGCCCCCTACGGCGGGGTCGTGCCCGAGGTCGCCGCGCGCGCCCATCTCGACCTGCTGCTGCCGACCATCGACCGGGCGCTGGTCGAGGCCGGCGCGCGGCTGTCCGACATCGACGCCGTGGCCGTGACGTCGGGACCGGGACTTGCCGGCGCCCTGCTCGTGGGTGTGTCGGCGGCGAAGGGGCTCGCCCTGGCCCGTGACGTCCCCCTCGTCGGCGTCAACCACCTCCGCGCCCACGTCGAAGCGGCCCAGCTCGAGCACGGCGAGCTCGAACCACCGTTGGTGGCCCTCGTGGTCTCGGGCGGCCACACGTCCATCGTCGCCATGGGTGAGGACGGCCGGTTCCGTCAGCTCGGCGGCACGATCGACGACGCGGCCGGCGAGGCGTTCGACAAGATCGCGCGCTTCCTCGGGCTCGGCTACCCGGGGGGACCCGAGATCGACCGGATCGCCCGCCGCGGTGACCCGTCGGCGGTCGACTTCCCGCGGGCCATGCTGCACGCGGACGGCTACGACATGTCGCTGTCGGGCCTGAAGACGGCCGTGATCCGCTACCTGCGCCGGCTCGAGGCCGCAGGGGAGGAACCCGACCTCGCCGACGTGGCAGCGTCGTTCCAGGAGGCCATCGTCGACGTGCAGGCGGCCAAGACGCTGGCCGCGGTCGCCGACGAAGGGCTCGACCGCATCGTGCTGGCGGGTGGGGTCGCCGCCAACAGCCGGCTGCGCACCCGCTTCGCCGCTGAATGCGACGACCGGGGCATCCACCTCGTGGTGCCGTCGGTGGGGCTGTGCACGGACAACGGGGCGATGGTGGCGGCGTCGGGATCCAACCTGCTGACCGCGGGCGAGGCCTCCGAGCTCGACCTCGCGGTCGACCCGAACCTCTCGCTCGCGGCCGGATGAGACGCCGCCTGCGCTGGCGCCGGGCGACCACCGGGGAGCTCGAGACCGTGGCCAGCCGGCTGGCGTCGTGGCCGGCGCCGGCGGGCGGCGCGGCACGCCACGTGTTCGCGCTCTCGGCGATCGAATCGTTCGGTGCCGAGCCGCTGCGGCTCGCCGCCGACGACCACCGGTGGGCCGCGGCCGTGGTGTTCCCGGGCCGGCTCGTGGTGCCCTGTGGCGACGCCGAGGCGATCGCGGCGGCGGGCAGCCCCTCGCGCCGGTGGCGCCTGCTGGTCGGGGACGTCGCCGCCGGCGACGCGGTCCTCGCCGCCACCTCCTCCGACCCGTCGCTGATCGTCCACGACCAGCGCTTCTTCACCCTCGACCACGACCGGGTCCCCACCGAGCAGGAGCTGCCCGATCCCGGCCTTCGCCGCGCCGAGGAGGCCGACCTCGGCCGGCTCGCCGAGCTCGCCGTCCGGCTCCACGTCGACGACCGCTTCGGCCCGCATCCGGGCCGCAGCGGCTACCGCGGGTACCGGCAGCGACTCGAGACGACGGTGCGACAGGGGCTGGTCTACTGCGTCGGGCCGATCGGCGAGCCGATCCTCAAGCTCGAGCGATCGGTGTCGTCGAGGCGTTGGGGCGTCCAGCTGGCCGGGATCGTGGTCGATCCCTCGGTGCGCGGCGAGGGGCTCGGGCGTGCGGCGGTCGCGGCGGCCGTGCGGTCCGCGCTGCTGGAGGGGCCATCGGACCGGCTCGTCTCGCTCCACGTCCGGGCCGACAACGAGCCGGCGCTGGCGGCCTATCGCGCCGCCGGATTCGTGGACCGCGAGGCGTGGCGGTTGGCCGTGCGCACGTGACGGTGCCCGTTCAGGCGTCGAGCAGGGCGCCCCGGTCGCGCAGCTCCTCGATCAGGTCGCGGGGGCTGGTCCCGATCGCCACCGCGAGCATGTCGAGGTCGCCGCCGCGTATGGTCAGGATGCGCCCGTTGTGGTCGCCCCGGACCCGCTGGACCCGCTGCGCATACCGGGCGACGACCGCAACAGCCGGGGTCTCGGGCTGGTCCAGCCGCGTCAGGTCGATGACGAGCCGGAAGCGGTCACCGGCGCCCGGCCGTGCTCGCGGTGCCGGCAGCAGGTCGACGAGCGGCACCCCGTAGAAGGCCGCCAGCCGCTGGAGCCGCTCGAGGGACACGGCCCGGTCGCCCCGCTCGTAGGCGCCGACCACGACCGCCTTCCAGTCACCGCCGCTGCGCGCCTCGACGTCCGCCAGCGACATGCCCTGCTGGTGACGGATGCGACGGAGCCGCTCGCCCAGAGCCCGCTGGTGATCCGGGTCCGTGACATCGACGTTCCCCGAGGGGATCACTGTCGTGCCTGTGCGGGGAGCCGGTGACGACGGGCGAGCGCCGCTCCGACGCTCGCCGCGAGGAGCCCGACCAGCCCCACCAGCGCAAGGCCGCTCCCCTGCTGGCCGGCCGTGGCGAGCAGCCACTCCACCGGCGTGTTGGCTGCGACCTCGCCGGACGCGGCGGTCGTGGCGGTCGCCGACGCTGCCGGTACGGCGAGCGGGTCGACGCCGGCGCCGCCGAGCGCTGCACGCGTGATGGTGTCGACGACGGCGGGCGCGACGAGGACCTGCGCCGCGGGCGTACCCGCGGCCACGGTCTCCGTCGCGGCCCCTCCCGCTGTCGTCGTCCCCCCGCCGTCGCCGCCCCCGGCGACGGCGCTTCCCCCAGAGAGGGTCTTGTCCGCCTCGTCGGCGGCTGGCGGCTGCCGACCCGCGGCAGCGCGCGGGTG
>CAZSQF010000363.1:0-2874 GCA_964608935.1 uncultured Actinomycetota bacterium
ACCACCACTTCACGGGCAAGGACGACCTGCTCTACGAGATCTATCACCGCATCCTGGCGGTGCAGTTCCAGCGTCTGCGCGACATCGTGGAAGGGGACAGGCCGGTCGATGCGCGGCTGCAGGCAGCCGCCGTGGACGTGTTCGCGACCACGGTGGACAACTTCGACGACCTCACGGTCGTGGCCAGGTGCATGCACCTGCTCGGACCACTGCAGCTCAAGGCCATCCGAGCCGAGCGCCGCCGCTACCACGAGGTATTCCGCGACATGGTCGTCGAGGGGCAGCGCGACGGCGCATTCGCCTCCGACGTGGACGCCGATCTCGTGGTGAACTTCTTCTTCGGGGCCCTGCACCACCTGCCCGCGTGGTTCGACCCGGCCGGGCGCCTGTCGGGTCACGAGTTGGGTGAGACGTACGCCCACCTGCTGCTCAAGTCCCTCGCGACCACCGAGCGCTGACCTCACGCCGCACTTGAGATCCCCCACGGCCATCGGTATCGTGAACGACCGACCAGCCGGTCGGACACCATCACCCGGGCCTTGGCCACGCGTGCGAACCAGGCCCAAGCGCCGCGGTCCGACGATCGATGGGAGAGGCCATGCCGACACGCGCGACAACCACACCCGAGACGCTCGCCGGGCTCGTGCTGCACGGGGCCGAGCACTTCGGCGAGCGCGCGGCACAGCGCGTCCGTCATGACGACGGATGGCACGACACGACCTACGGCGCGCTGCTGTTCGTGGCCACGGAGGTCGCCCGAGGGCTGATTGCGTTGGGCGTGCGCGCCGGCGATCGTGTGGCGGTGCTGGCCGACACGCGGGCCGAGTGGACCCAGATCCAGTACGGGATCATCTCTGCCGGGGCCGTGACGGTGCCGATCTATCCCACCAGCTCGCCCGACGAGGTCGCCTGGGTGCTCGGGGACTCGGGGGCGAACGTGGTCGTGTGCGGGGACGGGGTCCAACTGGCCAAGGTCGAGCAGGTCCGCGAATCGCTGCCGGACCTGCGGCACGTCGTCGTGCTCGGACCCTCCGACGGACCGGCGATCACGCTCGAGGAACTCCGGCGCGAGGGCGAGACGGTCGACGTCGTCGAGGTCGAGGGCCGCCGCGACGCCGTCCGTCCCGACGATCCCGCCCTCATCGTCTACACGTCCGGAACCACCGGCCGGCCCAAGGGGTGCGTGCTCACCCATCGCAACATGACGGCGTGCTGCCGGGTGACCGAGCAGCTTCGGGTGATCACCGGCGAGGACGTGACCTACCTGTTCCTGCCGCTGGCCCACGTCTTCGCCCAGGTCGTCCAGCTCAGCGTCGCGGCCGTGGGTGGTGTCCTCGCCTACAGCAGCGGGGACGTGTCCGCGATCCTGTCGGACTGCGCCGAGGTCCGGCCGACGTGCCTGCCCGCGGTCCCGCGGGTGTTCGAGAAGGTCCATGCCTCGGTCGCCGGCCGGCTTCCCGCGGAGGCGCTCGAACAGACCATGACGGTCGCCGAGGAGGTCCGCCGACGCGCCCGCGGTGCCGAACCGGTGCCCGAGGACCTGCGGCACCAGTTCGAGCAGGCCGACGCCGAGCTGTTCTCGAAGGTCCGGGGCGCCTTCGGGGGTCGGGTGCGCGTGGCCATCAGTGGGGCGGCGCCGATCGCACCGGAGGTCCTCGCGTTCTTCCACACCGCCGGCGTCCCGGTCTACGAGGGCTACGCGCTCACCGAGTCGGCGTCGGTCGGCACGCTCAACAGCCCGGACGCGGTACGGCTCGGATCGGTCGGCCGTCCGGTGCCGGGCTGCGAGGTGCGGATCGCCGGGGACGGCGAGATCCTGATGCGTGGGCCCCACGTGTTCGCCGGGTACCACGGCGACCCCGTTGCCACCGCAGAGATGGTGGTCGACGGGTGGCTGCACACCGGCGACGTCGGGGAGGTCGACGAGGACGGCTTCGTGACGATCTCTGGTCGCAAGAAGGACATCATCATCACTGCCGGCGGCAAGAACATCGCACCGGCCAACCTCGAGAACGACCTGCGACAGTCCCCGTGGATCTCGCACGCGATCATGTACGGGGACCGCCGCCCCTACCCGGTTGCCCTGATCACGATGGATGCCGACCACGTCCTGCCGTGGGCCGAGGAGCGCGGCCTGCCGGGTGACCTCGCGGTGCTGGCATCCCACCCGGAGATCGTCCAGCACGTGCAGGACGCGGTCGACGCTGCCAACGCGCGGTACGCGACGGCTACCCAGGTCAAGCGGTTTGCGATCCTCGGTGGTGACCTCGCAGTCGAGAACGGCCTGCTGACGCCCACCCTCAAGGTTCGACGCCAGGTGGTCCACGAGGTCCACGCCGACCGCATCGAAGCGCTGTACGAGCCGACGGGGTCCCCGTCATGACTCGCTGGACCGCGACTCGGACCTGCCCGCTGTGCGAGGCGACGTGCGGGCTCGAGCTCACGATGGACGACGACCGCATCGTCGGCGTTCGCGGGCAGGCCGACCACGTCTTGTCTCGCGGGTACCTGTGCCCGAAGGGGGCGACGTTCGGTGACCTCGAGCACGACCCCGACCGCCTGACCAGCCCACGGATCCGCGAGGCGGGTGGGTGGCGGGACGTCACCTGGGACGAGGCCTTCGCCCATGTCGCGGCGCGGCTGCACCCCCTGATCGCCGAGCACGGGCCGGACGCCGTCGGCGTCTACCTCGGCAACCCCAGCGTGCACAACCTGGGGGGCCAGCTGTACGGGCGCGCCCTGCTCCGCTCCCTCGGCACCCGGAACGTGTTCAGCGCCAGCACCGTGGACCAGATGCCCAAGCACCGCGCGTGCATGGAGATGTTCGGTGACTCCCTCGCGGTGGCCGTGCCCGACATCGACCGCACCGACCTG
>CAZSQF010000364.1:0-2873 GCA_964608935.1 uncultured Actinomycetota bacterium
CCATCCTCGAGGAGTACCCGCAGCTGGAAGAGGACGACATCCGCGAAGCCCTGCGGTTTGCCGCCGCCAACGTTGACCAGCGCTCTCCGTCCGCTGAATCTTCCCGTCTACAACCACGGTTGGCGAGTACGCACGCCTCGACTTGATGCGGTCGGCCCAGGCCGTAGGGCTCCTCGCCGTCCGCCAGGTCACAGGCGTAGCCTTACGTGATGATGGGAGTCGGGGTACCGGGACAACTCCAGACAGCGTCGCGCTGCCGGAGCTGGCGCTGTGTGCTGGTGGCCGTCTGCATCGTTGTTGGCGTTGCGGCATGCGCGCCCCGCGGGGTCGACACGGATGACGCGGCAGCCGGTTCCCAGGCGACCATCGCACAGATCGCGGACACCCTCGGCCAGCAGGCCGATGTGGTGTGCGTCGATGGTCGCATGGGCACGGCGTTCATGGACGTCGGAGTTCCGACACGAGTGAGCCTGCGCATCTACGTCGAGGATGTTGGGCACAGCAGGATGGTCGAGCTCGTCCGCGAGGCCGCTCAGCAAGGATGGCAGTCGGACGTGAGGATCACCTCCATGGCGATCCAAACGGTCGATCGGTTCGAGGATCGGCATTCGACCGCCGACGACCTTGTCGTCACTCTCAAGGATGCCTACCCGGAACTGGCCGACCTGGACAGCGAGTTTTCGTTCAACCAGGAGGAGCTGGAACCCATGCTCGGGCCACGGACACCCGACCTCGCTGCCGTCGTCGGTCGGCAACGTCCGGCAGGACGGATCTGTCCTCCGATCTTGGACTCTTCGGGGAGCGAGGACCGGGGGACCTCCTGTGTCATAATGGGGCGGTGGAGATCGCGTCGGATCCGGGGACTGCACTCGCAGAGGGGTGGGGTGCCTTGGCTCGCAACGACTGGGACGATGCGTGGCGTCGGTTCCAGCAGGCCGCGGAGGAGACCGACGCCCCTGAAGCGCTCGAGGGCTTGAGTTGGGCAGCGTGGTGGCGGGCGGACGCCGAGGCCCTCTTCGACGCTCGTGAGCGTGCCTACCGCGCCTACCGCGCGGCTGGTCGGGATGTCGATGCTGCACGGATGGCCACCTGGCTCGGAACCGACGCCGTCGACTTCCGTGGGCAGGACGCGGTGGCTCGCGGCTGGCTCGGACGGGCCCGCAGCCTCCTGGAGGGCCACGAGGACACCCTCGAGTACGGATGGCTGTGCGTCCACGAGGCCGAGAAGCTGATGTTCGCGGGCGACACGGACCGAGCGATCCAGCTGGCCGAGGCCGCCATCACGCTCTCCGAACAACTCGACGAACCGGACATGGGGTTCCTGGCCACCGCCACGATCGGGCTGGCGAAGGTCCTGTCGGGGGCGATCACCGAGGGCAGCCGGCTGCTCGAGGACGTGGTCACAGCGGCGATAGCCGACGAGGTGGGCGAGACCTGGGTGGCTGGGTGGTGCTGCTGCTACCTGTACTACGGCTGCGAGCAGATGCACGACTACGACCGCGCCTCGCAGTGGTGCGAGAGGATCATCGCCTGGGCCAGTGGCCAGTTCGATGCCCTGACCCACGCATGCCGGGCGCATCACGCCAGCGTCCTGACATTCCGGGGACAGTGGGCCGAGGCCGAGGCCGAGCTGGTCGAGTGCACGCAGGAGCTGCTCGAGTTGCGCCGCCCCGCGGCAGTCGATGCGACCGCGCGCCTGGGGGAGTTGCGTCGACGCCAGGGCAGGCATGACGAGGCCGCGCAGCTCTTCGAGGAGTCGCCCGGTCACCCGATCGCCATCCTCGGACTGGGCGAGCTGTGTCTCGACCAGGCAGATCCGGTTGGGGCACGGCAACGTGCCGAGGAGTACCTGCGGGACGGATACTCCGCTCCCGCCACCCCCCGAGCCGCAGGCCTCGACCTCCTGGCCAGGGCGGCAGCTGCCGCCGACGATCTCGAGACGGCCAACCGGGCCCTGGTCGAGCTCGGTGAGGTCTGCGAGCAGGTCGGCACGATGCATGGACGTGCCTGCCACGCCCTGGCGAGCGGGTTCGTGGCCGAGGCGTCCGACGACAGGGACCGCGCCCGGATCGCCTTCGAGGACGCCGCCCGCCTCTTCCACCGCGTCGGTGCACCGTGGGAAGAGGCCCGTGCGAGGATGCAGCTGGCCCGCGTGCTCCACGACGTCGGTCGCGACCAGGACGCGGTCGGTCACGAGGAGGCCGTCACCCGGCTGCTGGACGCGATCCGGCTGCCCGACGGGGAGGGCGACCGGGCAGATGGCGCGCCACGCAGCAGGCTGACCCCGAGGGAGCGTGAGGTACTGGCCCTGGTCGCGCGCGGGATGACGAACCGGCGCGCCGCGGCCGAGCTCGTCCTGAGCGAACACACCATCAACCGGCACATGACGAACATCCTCACCAAGCTGGGCACGGGCTCACGTTCGGCCGCCGTCGCGGAGGCGATCCGGAGTGGCCTGCTCTGATGGCGTGAACCCGCCATCGCACCACGAGCGGCAAGATGGTGCCTTCGGGCGAAGTCGGCGAGGCCCGCGTTGCCGCACCCTTGACCCGTCGCACCCGACGGGAGGGCAACCATGCCGACGACAGCAAGCGAGATGGTCACGGCCGCGAAGGCCGTCATCGAGAACCTCACGACCGACCAGGTCGCCGCAGAACTGGCTGACAGCGACCCGGTGCTCGTGGACGTGCGCGAACCGACCGAGACCGAGAAGGGCGCCATACCCGGCGCGGTGAAGGCGCCCCGCGGGATGCTGGAGTTCCACGCCGACCCGACCACCCCGTACCACCTCGACGAGCTCGACCCCACCCGCCGCACCATCCTGTACTGCGCCTCCGGTGGCCGCTCCGCCCTGGCGGTCAGGACGCTCCAGG
>CAZSQF010000365.1:0-2867 GCA_964608935.1 uncultured Actinomycetota bacterium
CGCCGTACCAGACGTCGTCGGGCGCGACGTAGACGGTCGGGCCGACCATGCACGGCTCCATGCACCCCGATGCGATCACCTTCACGTCGACCAGGCCCTGGCGTCCGGTCTCCTCCCGCAGGGCCTCGAACACGCCGGCGCTGCCGCGGCGGATGCACGAGGGGCGGGGGTGCTCGTCCGGTCGTTCGTTGATGCACACGAACACGAACTTCCGGGGCATCCCGACACGTGCCACGGTCGCCTCCCGTCCTCGCTGGCGGCCGGATGGCGCCGCGGATGCTGCGTGCCACCCGGGACGTTCCCACCGTAGCCTGCTGATCGACCGATCGGAGCTGCTGGTGACTGACCTGACGGCCGACCTCGATGCGCTGCTCGCCGAAGCCCGGCGAGTGGCGGTCGTCGGGCTGTCGAGCAAGCCCCACCGGCACAGCCACGGCGTCGCCCTCCGGCTGCTCGACCTGGGCTTCGAGGTGGTGCCGGTCAACCCCAACGAGACCGAGGTGCTCGGCCGCGCGGCCGTCCCCTCGCTCCGGGACGTCGACGGCCGGGTCGACATCGTCGACGTGTTCCGCCGCGCGTCACACGCGCCGCAGATCGCCCGGGAGGCGGTCGGGATCGGCGCCGGGATGCTGTGGCTCCAGTCCGGCGTGACCTCGGCCGAGGCTCGGCAGATCGCCGCCGACGCCGGGATGCCCTACGTGGAGGATCGCTGCCTCGCGGTCGTGGCCGGCCTGCGGCCGGGGTTCCGGCCATGACGGGGACGCGGTGGGTGCTGTTCGACCTCGACGGCACGTTGTTCGACTACGACGCCGCCGAGGCCGGGGCCGTGCTCGCGACCCTTCGCGATGCCGGGCTGCCCGCGACCCCGGAGGTGGTCGCTGCCTACCGTGAGGTCAACGACCGCCACTGGCGTGCGCTGGAGCGGGGCGAGACCACGGCGGCGCGACTTCGGCTCGAACGCTGGCAGGAGGTCCTCGAGGCCCACGGCGGCGACCACGTCGACGTCCCCACCCTCGCCCAGGGCTATCTGGGCCACCTCGCCGCGGGGAGCCAGCTCGTCGACGGGGCCGAGGAGGTGGTCGCCGAGGTCTCGCGCACGCACCGGGTCGCGTTCGTCACCAACGGGCTCGCCGACGTGCAGCGCCCCCGCCTCGAGGCGTCGCCCCTGGCCGAGGCGGCCGACGTGGTCGTGATCTCCGACGAGGTCGGGGCGGCCAAGCCCGGCCCGGCGATCTTCGACGTTACCTTCGCGCGCATGGGGCATCCCCCTCGCGCGTCGGTCGTGATGGTCGGCGACTCGCTCACCTCCGACGTCGCCGGCGGGGCTGCGTACGGCCTCGACACGGTGTGGCTGGCGCCGCCCGACGCGCCGGACCCCGATCACCCGCGGCCGACCCACCGCATCGCCCACCTGCGCGAGCTGTTGCCGCTCCTCGACGCGTGACGGCCGGTGCCGGCCGTGGTCACTCGAGCCCGCGGACCGACACGGCCGGTCCGCGCCAGCCGAGCAGCGCCTCGGTCATCCGCAGGGCGTCCACGGTCCGCCCGACCTCGTGGACCCGGACCAGGTTCGCGCCACGCAGGGCCGAGAACACCGCGGCCGCCAGGCTGCCGTCGACGCGGCGCTCGAGGGGCGCGCCCAGCGTCTCGCCGACGAAGTCCTTGTTCGACACCGCCACGAGGACGGGAAAGCCGAGTGCCGCGAGCTCGGGCAGGCGGCGGGACAGCTCGAGCGACTGGGCCGTGGTCTTCTGGAAGTCGTGCCCGGGGTCCACGATCAGCCGCGCCCGGGGGATGCCGGCGCCGATCGCACGCCCCGTGAGCGCCCGGCAGTGGTCGACCACCGCGGCCATGACGTCGGGGACGTAGGTGCGGCGGAACGGGCGGGTCCGGGGACGGCCTCCGTGATGCATCGCGACGTAGCCCGCGTCGTGGGCGGCCACGACGTCGAGCACCTCCGGGTCGTGAAGCCCCGTCACGTCGTTGACGATGTCCGCACCGGCGGCGAGCGCGGCGTCGGCGACCGTGGCGCGGAACGTGTCGACGGACACGAGGACGTCGGGCTCCACCTCCCGGAGGGCCTCGATGAACGGCACCACCCGCGCGGTCTCCTCCGCCGGGGCGACCTCGTCGCCCGGTCCGCCCTTGACCCCACCGACGTCGATGATGTCGACCCCCTCGTCCACCAGCCCACGCGCCCGCGCGACGGCGTCCTCGAGGGGGTAGGTGGCGCCCTGGTCGTAGAACGAGTCCGGGGTGCGGTTGACGATCCCCATCACCGCGATACGGGTGGCGAAGTCGATCCGACCGCGAGGCAGGTCGAGCACCGGTGCTGGAGCGGGCTCCGGGTCGCCGGCCACCCGCAGCGGGGTCGACAGCGCCCCCGGGAGCAGGCCGGTCACGTGAGGAATTCCAAGATGGCGGCAGCGACCGCCCCCGGCTGCTCCACGGGTGACCAGTGGCCCACGTCGGCCAGGACCTTGACGCGGCTCACCGGGATGGAGGACTTGAGCTCCTCGGCCATCCCGAGCGGGGTCGACCGGTCGTGTGCACCGGTCAGGATCAGTGTCGGCTGCCCGATCTCGTCGCGGCGGATCTTCGGCGCCTTGGCGAGGGCGCGGCAGGACTTGGCGTAGCTCTGGGGGTCGTTGCGCAGGAACATCTCGCGCAGGAGCCCGATCGCGCCGGCGTGGACCGCGTGCGACTGTGGCGACACGGCGCCGTCGAGCCAGGCGTCGACGAGCGCGTCCATCCCGTCGGCCTCGACGATGTCGGCACGTTCCCGGTACGCGTCGGCGGTCGGTGGCTGGAAGTACGAGATCCCGCCGACGAGCACGAGCTGGTCGCAGGTCTCGGGGCTGGCGTGG
>CAZSQF010000366.1:0-2802 GCA_964608935.1 uncultured Actinomycetota bacterium
ACCTCGACTTCATCGAGCTCATCCAGGAGGGCAACCTCGGCCTGCTGCGTGCGGTCGAGAAGTTCGACCACACCAAGGGCTACAAGTTCTCGACCTACGCGGTGTGGTGGATCCGACAGGCGCTCCAGCGCGGGGTGGCCTCCAAGGGCCGCACCATCCGCGTGCCCGCCCACGTGTGGGAGCTCTACGGCAAGCTGCGCTCCGCCGAGCTGCGGCTGCGCCAGTCCAAGGGTGCCGACCCGACCGACGAGGAGGTCGCCGAGGAGGTCGGGCTGACCGCCCAGCGCGTGCGCGAGGTGCGTGACGCGATGCAGGAGCTCGTCAGCCTCGACCGCCCGATCGGCGAGGACGGCGACGCGACGATGGGCGACCTGATCCCCGACGCGCACGTCGTCGACCCGGCCGACACCGCGATCGAGGGTGACGCGCTCGGCCAGATCGAGGCGGCGCTACGAGCGCTCGAGGAGCGCGAGCGGCTCATCCTCGTGCTGCGCTTCGGCCTGCACGGCGAGGAGCCGCAGACGCTCGAACAGATCGGTGAGCACTTCGGCCTGACCCGCGAGCGCATCCGCCAGATGCAGAACCGGGCACTGGCCAAGCTGCGGCACCCGTCCCGGGCACACAACCTGTCCGGGCTGCTCGACGTGCTCGATCGCGCCGCCTGAGCTGACCACGACCCTCGAGCGACCCCCGTCCTGCGGGGGTCGCTCTCGTTCGGGCACCCGCCCGGGCGTTCGGTCATGCGCGGACCCGTAGCATGACGCGCCAGCAGCGTGCCGTCGAAGCCCGGGAGCGCCTCTTCGTGGCCGATCTCGCGACCCGTACCCACCGTCGCCTGCTCGTGCTCGTGGCGGTCATCCTGGCGGTCACCGTCGTCGGGATGGTGCTGCTGTGGCCACGTGCCGATGCCCTGCCCGAGGCCGGCGAGCCGCTGGAGGACCTCGTCAGCGCCGAGATCGTCGAGGTCGAGACGCTGGCCGGCGATCCCGATCCGGTCATGGGCACCTCCGGCGACCTCGCCATCGTCACCGTGGAGATCCTCGACGGTCCCGACCGGGGTGAGACGGTCACGCTCGAGGTCCCACCCGAGGGCTACCCCGAGTTCCAGGCCGGCGACCGCGTGGCGCTCGACCGCGCCGGCATGGCCGACGGCGAGCTGGCCTACTTCATCACCGACTTCCAGCGGCTGCCCACGCTCGGGCTGCTGCTCGCCCTGTTCGTGGCGGCCGTGCTCGTGATCGGACGGTGGCACGGACTGCGCTCGCTCGTCGGCCTCGCCCTGAGCCTGTTGATCGTGGTCCAGTTCGTCGTGCCCGCCATCCTCGCCGGCCAGAATCCGCCGCTGGTCGCACTGGTCGGGGCGTTGGCGGTCATGGTCGTCACGCTCTACCTCACGCACGGCATCAACGAGATGACCACCGCGGCGGTGGTCGGGACCTCAGGTGCCCTCACCCTCACGGTCGGGCTCGGCCTGTTCTTCATCAGCCGCGGCAAGGTGACGGGCTTCGCGTCGGACGAGGCGGCGCTCGCGCGGTTCGCGGTCGACGGGCTCGACCTTCAGGGCCTCGTGCTGGCGGGGCTGATCATCGCCGCCCTCGGGGTGCTCGACGACGTCACGATCAGCCAGTCCTCGACCGTGTTCGCGCTGCACGACACGGACCGTCGCCTGCCGTGGGCGGCGTTGTTCGCGCGCGCGATGAAGGTGGGGCGCGACCACATCGCCTCGGTGGTCAACACCCTGTTCCTCGCGTACGCCGGCGCGTCGCTCGCCCTGCTGGTGCTGTTCTCGACCTCCGGCCTGCCCGTGATGGAGGTGGTCAACTCCGAGGTTCTCGCGGCGGAGATCATCAAGATCGTGGTCGGCTCGCTCGGTCTGATCACGGCCGTGCCGCTGACGACCGCGCTGGCGGCGACGGTCGCCGTCCGCCGGCCGCTCGACGCCCCGCCGCTCGGGGGCGGGCACTTCCACGGGCATGCCGCCGCAGCCGGCGTCGGCGAGGTCGCCGGCCGCGGCGGGGAAGGGCAGCAGGCTCGCCATCCCGTGGAGGAGCGCGACGACGCCGAGCTCGACGAGGACGACCGCGCCTACCGGTCCTGGGTGCGCTACCTCCGCGAGGGGGCCCTCCCCGCGGACGAGGGCGAGGGGTCGGACGACGACCCCGACGACACCGACGACACCGACGCCCCGCGCTAGCCCGATGGCGGTCCTGGCGCACGGAGGGCTGCGCCGATCGGACCGAAGTCGCCGATCACGCTGACGCCCCTCGCAGGAGTTGCGTACCATGCAGGGTCGCGCCCCGACCCACCGGCTCGGGGTCGCAGCAGCCCGACACGAGCCGGACCGCGACGCACGAGACGGAAGCCCCCTTGAGCGACGTCACCCCCATCTCTGAGCTGTTCGAACGAGGCGCGTCACGCGGTTACGTGCTGCTGTCGGAGCTCCAGGAGCTCTACGACCCGCTCACCCAGCCGGACAACTGGGTCGAGGACACCGCCCAGAAGGCCCGCGACCTCGGCATGCAGGTCCTCGACGACCTGGTCGAGGACGCCGACCGGCCCGAGGCGACGCCGCTGTCGGCATCGTCGGACTCGGTCCGTCAGTACCTCAACGAGATCGGGCGCACCGACCTGCTCACCCCCGAGCAGGAGGTCGACCTGGCCAAGCGCTACCAGGCCGGCCTGGCCGCCGCCGGACTGCTCGGAGCCGGCCAGAAGTTCACGGCCCGGCGCAGGGCGCAGCTGCGGATGGTTACGCGGGGTGGGGAACGGGCCAAGGACCACATGATCCGCGCCAACCTGCGG
>CAZSQF010000367.1:0-2801 GCA_964608935.1 uncultured Actinomycetota bacterium
GACGGCGCTCCACGCCGGCACCCCGGTCGCCCTGGCCAACAAGGAGAGCCTCATCGTCGGCGGCGACCTCGTCGTGGCCGCCGCTGAAGCGGCGGGCGGCCGGGAGACCCACCTCGTCCCCGTCGACTCGGAGCACTCGGCGCTGGCCCAGTGCCTGCGGGGAGGTCGCCGCCACGAGGTCGCCCGGCTCGTGCTCACGGCCAGCGGCGGCCCGTTCCGGGGCCGAACGCCCGCCGAGCTCGCCGACGTCACGGCCGCCGACGCCCTGGCCCATCCCACCTGGGACATGGGGCCGGTCGTGACGGTCAACTCGGCCACGCTCATGAACAAGGGCCTCGAGCTGATCGAGGCCCACGAGCTGTTCGCCGCCCCCTGGGACGCCCTCGACGTGGTCGTGCACCCACAGTCGATCGTCCATTCCATGGTGGAGTTCGTCGACGGCTCCACGCTCGCCCAGCTGTCGCCGCCCGACATGCGCGTGCCGATCCAGCTCGCGATGTCGTGGCCGGCCCGACTGGGGCACACCTTCGCCACCTTGGACTGGGGCGAGGCCAGGACCCTCGAGTTCGAGCCGGTCGATCGCGACACCTTCCCGGCCCTCGACCTCGCCGAGAGCGTGGGGCGCCGCCGCGGCACCTGGCCCGCCGTGCTCAACGCCGCCAACGAGGTCGCCGTCGACGCCTTCCTCGCCGATCGGCTGGCGTTCCTCGACCTCCCGGGCGTGGTCGGATCGGTGCTGGACGCCTGGGCCGACGAGGATCCCGCTGAGCCGACCGAGCTGGCCGACGTCCTGTACGCCGACACCTGGGCGCGCCGGACCGCCCAGCGCCTGCTGGCGCGGCGAGGAGCATCATGACCAGCGCGGTTGCGATCATCCTGTTCGTCGCCAGCCTCGTGCTCGCGATCATGCTGCACGAGCTCGGTCACCTGCTCACGGCGAAGCGGTTCGGCATGCGCGCCGACCGCTTCTTCCTCGGCTTCGGCCCGACGCTGTGGTCGACCCGCCGGGGCGAGACGGAGTACGGCGTCAAGGCACTGCCCCTCGGGGGGTTCGTCCGCATCCAGGGCATGACCCCCTACGACGAGCGGCTGCCCTCCGTCCCCGACCAGATCTTCACCGCCGATGCGCTCACCGGCGACCGACAGACGGCTGGTCAGCGCTCGGGACGCGACCCGCTCGAGGTGGGCAACCTGCCCGAGCCGACGTGGGAGCGCCTCACCGCGGAGCTGCGTGCCCGCGGCACACCGAGGTCGCTGGCCGAGCGGATCGTGCGCCGGACGCGCGCCAACCTCCCGGATCATCCGACGGCCGCAGACGCGCGCGCAGCGCTGACCGAGGTCATCGCGACCGAGGTGTCCGACAGCAACCGTGTCGGTGACCTCCATCACCGCCTGCTCAGCGGGGACGAAGGACGCTTCTTCCACGACCGGCCGGCCTGGCAGCGGGCCATCACGCTCGTCACGGGCCCCCTGACGCACGTCGTGATCGCCTTCGCGGCGCTCGCGGGCGCCTATCTGTTCATCCCGCAGGCCACCGGCGAGGCGCTGCCACTGGTCGACCAGGTCCTGCCCGACTCGCCGGCGGCGGAGGCGGGCCTTGAGCCCGGGGACCGGCTGCTCGCGGTCGAGGGTGTGCACTCGGAGGACTACGCGGAGCTGCGTGAGGCCATCCGGGCACGCCCCGAGGTCCCCATCGAGCTGGTCGTGGAACGCGACGGCGAACAGCTCGTGCTCGACGTCACCCCGATCGCCGAGACTGACCCGGACACGGGGGAGACGTTCGGGCTCGTCGGTTTCGTCCCGGTCGCCGAGCGGGCCCGCCACGACCCGGTCGACGCGCTCGAGCTCGCGCTGATCGGGGAGCCGACGCTGTCCACACCCGGCGGCGGCGTCGTGCCGATGGTCGGGGCGTCGGTCCAGGCGCTCGGTCAGATCTTCAGCCCGCAGGGGCTCGGCTCGCTCGCCGCGCAGGCCACCGGCCAGGAGGAGCGCGACCTCGAAGGGGCGATGTCGCTCGTCGGCGCGGCCAACCTGGCCGGCCAGACCGGGGACGGCCCGACCGGCGTGACCGTGTTCCTCGTCCTGCTCGCCGCCATCAACGTGTTCTTCTTCATCTTCAACCTGGTGCCCTTGCCCCCCTTCGATGGTGGGCACCTCGCGGTCCTCGGGATCGAATCGGTCGTGAACGGGGTTCGTCGCCTGCGCGGCCTGGCCCCCGACTTCACGGTGGATCCGAGGGCGATCACCGCGGTCGCGCTGCCGGTGATCGCCATCCTGCTTCTGGTCGTCGTGGCGACGCTCTGGCTCGACATCACCGACCCGATCCGGTTCTGAACCGGCCACGCCCCCCGACGTCGGCCGCCCGGTCGGTGCGACCTCGGTAGCCTGCGAGCTGCCAGCCCCCCTTCCAGGACCTCCCGTGACCACCTCGCTGCCCATCGTGCCGACCGCGCCGGGACCCGGCCCGGCCGGCCCGACCCGACGCGTGTCGCGCAAGATCACGCTCGGTCCGTTGGAGGTCGGTGGGGACGCGCCGATCAGCGTGCAGACGATGACGGTCACCCCCACCCACGAGGTCGATGCCACCCTCCAGGCCATCGCGGCGGCGCAGGCGGCGGGCGCCGACATCGTCCGGGTCGCGGTGCCCCGTCGCGAGGACGCCGAGGCGCTGGCCCGGATCGCCGAGCACGCCCAGATCCCGGTCATCGCCGACATCCACTTCCAGTGGAAGTACGCCGTGATGGCGATCGAGGCCGGCTGCGCCGGTGTGCGCATCAACCCGGGCAACATCAAGAAGCACG
>CAZSQF010000368.1:0-2792 GCA_964608935.1 uncultured Actinomycetota bacterium
CCTGCTCGCGCTCGCGGGGGACGGTGGCCGTGTCGGCTGTCAGGACGCGCTGCTCGTGGCGCGCGGGCGCGGCGGTGGCGGGCTGCGGCAACGCCACGACCTCGCCGACCATCCACGCGTCCGACTGGCTCGCGAGCTGCGGACCGGGGTCGCCGTCCACGGCGACGAGCGCGGCTTCGTCACGCTCGGGCGCGGACTCGCCAGCCTGCCCGAGATGAGCGTCGAGGTGACAGGGGCGCACGGGCAGGGTCACGGGCGCTCCCTGATCGAGGACGGGCTCGGGCTGGTCGCTGCCGGCGAGGTCGTGCTGGCCCAGGTGACCCCCGGCAACGCACGCTCGCTCCGGTCGTTCCTGGCCGCCGGCTTCAGCCCGGTCGGCAGCGCCGTCTCGGTCACGCCCGGGCCCAACCGGGACGCGGCGCCAACGCTCGCACGGTTGTGACGGCAACGTCTGCGGTTCGGCGTGCGCGGCCTGCTAGACATCCCAGTCTGCCCGGTCACCGCGCGCTACTTCGGCCTGCGGACCGCATGAACGAGGAGGGGGCGGATGCTGCGCAGATTCTCGGTCCTGATGATGGTTCTCGCCGTCGTGCTGGCGGCGTGTGGCGGTGAGTCGCCGGAGGAGGACACGCCGGACGCGGCGGCGCCCGACACCGACGACAACGGTGATGCGGCCGACGAGCCCGAGGACGAGCCGGCCCCCGTCGAGGACGAGTGTGGCCCCGACCACCCCGCCCTCTACGAGCCCGGCAAGCTGACGGTGGCGACCGGTGACCCGGTCTTCCCACCGTGGATGCTCAACGACGACCCGGCCGGTGGCGAAGGGTTCGAGAACGGCATCGTCTACGCGCTCGCCGAGGAGCTCGGCTTCGCCTACGAGGACGTCCAGTGGACGTCGCAGACCTTCGAGGAGGGCATCGCGCCCGGCCCGAAGGACTACGACTTCGCGATCCAGCAGTACTCGGTCACCGAGGAGCGCATGGAGATCGTCGACTTCTCGATGGTCTACTTCCAGCCCGACAAGTCGGTCGTCGCGCTGGCCGACAGCCCGGTCGTCGGTGCGACCTCGTTCGAGGAGCTGCGCGCGGCGAACTGGGGCGCGACGATCGGCACGACCGACCTCGACTACCTCGAGAACATCCTCGGCATCGAGGACGTGGCCGTGTTCGACGACCAGGCCGGCACCTTCCAGGCGCTCGAGGGCGGCCAGATCGACGCCACGGTCGTGGCGTTGCCGACGGCCCTGTTCGCCACCGCCGTCCAGGTCCCCGACGCCGAGATCACCGCCCTGCTACCGGCTGACCCGAACGACACGGGTCACGGGCTGCTGTTCGGCAAGGGCAACGAGCTCGTGGACTGCGTCAACCAGGGCCTCGAGGCGATCATCGCGGCGGGCACCATCGACGCGCTGATCGACCAGTACCTGGCGGGTGACGGCGCGATCCCGGAGATCACCGGGTGACCCCGGAGCGCGCCGCGCCAGTACCGCCGGCGCGGCGCGCTCCGCCGCCGCCGAGGCGGCAGACCGTCAGCGCCCGCGACCGCTACCTGCCGGCGCTGATCAGCATCGTCAGCACGGTCGTGGTGTTCGGCGGGGCCTGGTACGTGATCAGCTCCGCGGAGGAATGGCCGCGGATCCAGCTCCAGTTCTTCAACCCCGATGCGATGCGCGAGGCCTTGCCGGCGGTCTGGCGCGGCTTTTTGCTCAACATGCGGATGTGGGCGATCTCACTCGTCTTCATCGCGGCGTGGGCGCTGGTGCTGGCCGTGATGCGCTCGGTGGCGGGACCGTGGGCGGCACCGCTGCGGGTCTTCGCGGTGGTCTACATCGACCTGTTCCGAGGCATGCCCTCGCTCCTGCTGGTGCTGCTGTTCGGATTCGGCGTGCCGGCTCTCCAGCTGCCCGGCATGCCGACGAGCCGGTTGTTCTGGGGCACGGTCGCGCTCGTGCTCGGCTACTCGGCCTACGCCGCGGAGGTCTACCGGTCGGGGATGGAGGCGGTGCACGACGGCCAACGGGCCGCCGCCAGGGCGCTCGGGCTGACGCAGTGGCAGACGCTGCGCTACGCGGTCATCCCGCAGGCGGTGCGCAACGTGCTGCCGGCGTTGCTCAACCTCGCGGTGGCCCTGCAGAAGGACGTGGCGCTGCTGAGCGTCATCGGGGTCCGCGATGCGGTGCGCGAGGCCGGCATCTTCACGGCTCGGACCTTCAACTACTCGTCGTACATCGTCGCGACCGGCCTGTTCCTCCTTGCCACGATCCCGCTGGCGCGTTTCACCGACTACGTCGCCCGCCGCGACCAGGAGCGCCGGCTCCAGAGGACGCTGTGATGGCGCGCCGGATCGAGATCGACGACCTGACCAAGTACTACGGCGACACGCTCGTGCTCGACCAGGTCGATCTGGCGGTCGCGGAGCACGAGGTCGTGTGCCTCATCGGCGCCTCGGGATCGGGCAAGTCGACCCTCTTGCGCTGCATCAACCTGCTCGTGCCCTTCGACCACGGCGCGATCCGGCTCGACGGGGTCCGGGTCGACGATCCGAAGCTGCGCAAGGAGGAGCTGCGTCAGCGCATCGGGATCGTGTTCCAGGCCTTCAACCTGTTCCCGCACATGACCGTGCTGAAGAACATCACGTTGGCACCCCGGAAGGTCCACGGGCTCCAGCGTGCCGAGGCCGAGGCCCGTGCCCGGGAGCTGCTCGAGCTGTTCGGCATGGCGCAGTTCGCCGATTCCTACCCGGAGCAGCTGTCGGGCGGCCAGCAGCAGCGGGTGGCGATCGTCCGGGCGATG
>CAZSQF010000369.1:0-2787 GCA_964608935.1 uncultured Actinomycetota bacterium
GTTCGAGGACGCACCCGGCGACGCCACGACGCGGGCCTACGACATCGTGCTGAACGGCGTCGAGCTCGCATCGGGCTCGGTGCGTATCCACGACGCCGAGCTCCAGCGTCGCGTGTTCCGCTTCCTCGGCATCTCCGACGAGGACGCCGAGGCCAAGTTCGGGTTCCTGCTCCGAGGCTTCCGTTTCGGCGTGCCACCGCACTGCGGCATCGCGCCGGGGCTCGACCGGCTCGTGATGCTGCTGACCGGGGAGCGCACGATCCGCGAGGTGATCGCGTTCCCGAAGACCCAGTCCGGGGCCTGCCTCCTCACCGACGCGCCGGCGCCCTACGACGAAGCGGCGCTGCGGGACATCGGCCTGCGTCTGGCACCCGGACCGGCGGCGGGGTCCGCCACGAGCTGAGTCGGCGCTCCGACGGGGACCGGGTTCGGTCGGCTGTGTACGGTGGCGGGGTGAGCGATCCGAAGCTGTTCCAGGAGGAACGACCCGACGTCGGTCGATCGGTCGCGGCTGTGCCGGACCGTGCAGCGGGCGGGCCCACCACCGTGCCGTCGGGGATGCCACTGGCGGCCCGCATGCGGCCGCGGCACCTCGACGAGTTCGTGGGCCAGCTCGACGTCCTCGGGCCGGACAAGCCGCTGCGATCGCTGCTCGACCGTGGCGAGCTGCACTCGCTCATCCTGTGGGGACCGCCGGGCGTCGGCAAGACCTCGCTGGCCTCGGTCGTGGCTGCGCACGTGGATGCCGCGTGGATCGAGCTTTCCGCGGTCACCGCCGGCGTCAAGGACGTCCGGCGGGTCATCGAGGAGGGACGAACCCGACTCGACCTGCGGGACCGACGCACGGTGCTGTTCATCGACGAGATCCACCGGTTCAACAAGGGACAGCAGGACGCGCTGCTCCCCGGGGTCGAGGCCGGGTGGGTCGTCCTGGTCGGTGCGACGACCGAGAACCCCTACTTCGAGCTCAACGCGCCGCTGCTGTCGCGCTGCCAGCTGATCCGGCTCGAACCGCTCACCGAGGACGACGTCAGGGCCGTCGTGGACGTCGCGCTCGCGGACCCGGCACGGGGTTTCGGCGGGCGGGTCACGCTGGACGAGGACGCGTTCGCCCACCTCGTCCACGTCGGTGACGGTGATGCGCGGGCGGCCCTCAGCGCGCTCGAGGTGGCCGCTGCTGCCGCCGGTGTGACCGCACCCGGTCCGGACGGGCCGACCGTGGACCTGATGTTGGACGACGTCGCCCAGGCGATGCGCAAGTTCCGCTACGACAAGAGCGCGGACGGGCACTACGACCTGGTCTCGGCGTTCATCAAGTCGATGCGGGGGTCGGACCCGGACGCGGCCGTGTACTGGTTGCTGCGCATGCTCGAGGCCGGGGAGGATCCCCGGTTCCTGGCGCGGCGCATGGTCATCTTCGCCTCCGAGGACGTCGGGCTGGCCGACCGGCAGGCGTTGCCGCTCGCGGTGGCGGCGTTCGACGCGCTCGACAAGGTGGGGCTGCCCGAAGCCCGGTTCGCGCTGGTGCACGCCGCGGTCGCGCTGGCGTCCGCGCCCAAGTCCAACAGCATCACGCGCGCGATCGGCGCCGGCCTGCAGGCGGTGAAGCGCCACGGCAACCTGGCGGTGCCGCCGCACCTGCGCGACGCGCACTACCGGGGCGCGTCCGACCTCGGGCACGGGGTCGGCTACGACTATCCTCACGATCACCCGAGCGGGTTCGCACCCGATCAGCGCTACCTCCCCGAGGAGCTCGAGGGCGAGGTCCTGTTCGAGCCGACCCGCCACGGCCACGAGGCCGTGGTCGCGGATCGCATGGCGGACCTGCGACCGCGGCGGCGCGAGCGCACCCCACGACCCCGGCAGGAAGGCGAGCCGACGTGACCGCGATCGACTGGGCCATCATCGCCGGTGCCGTGTTCTGGGGCGTGCTCGTGATCGCGCTGTGCGTGCTGGTGGCCAAGGCCGTCGGCCTGCTCGACGAGGTCGTCAACAGCGTCCGAAGTGTCAGCGACGAGACGCTTCCGATCCTGCGCGGTGTCAACGAGACCGTCGCCGGCGTCAACGTGGAGCTCGCCCGGGTCGACACGATCGTCGCCGGTGTGCAGTCGATCACCGCCACCACCGACCAGCTCGTGGGTGTGGTCCACGCCGCCGTCTCGAACCCGCTGATCAAGGTCGCTGCCTTCGCGGCCGGGGCGGCCCGTGCCGGCCGGCGCATGCGTGACGACGGGGGGGAGTCGTGAGGCGTGCGTTCTCGCTGGCGGTCGGGCTCGGCATCGGCCTGCTCGTCGGCGCCTACGTCGTCAAGCGGGTCGACGAGGCCTCGCACGCCATCGCGCCGGCCAACCTCGCCGGCCAGGCGGGACGCGCCGCCGGCGGTTTCGCCGAGCGGCTGCGGGCGGCGGCGGCGGAGGGCCGCGCAGCGGCGACGGAGCGCGAAGCCGAGCTGCGATCCCGCTTCGAGGTCCCGACCGTCCGCGAGGCCGCCCAGGGCGCCGGGCGGGACTGACGTCCACCGACGCACCATCGACGAGGACCCGACGTGGATTCCCTGACCATCCGCGAGACGTTCCTGCGGTTCTACGAGGAACGCGGCCACCGCCGCCATCCGTCGGCGCCGCTGATCCCGAACGACCCGTCGTTGCTGCTCACGATCGCGGGCATGGTGCCGTTCAAGCCCTATTTCCTCGGTGACGCGACGCCTCCGAGCCCGCGTGCCGTCAGCTACCAGAAGTGCGTGCGCACCGTCGACATCGAAAACGTCGGCCGGACGACGCGACACCT
>CAZSQF010000370.1:0-2776 GCA_964608935.1 uncultured Actinomycetota bacterium
GTGGCGGGCGAACGCGACGTCGAACAGCGTCGGCAACCTGCTCCTGCACCTGGCGGGCAACCTCCGCCAGTGGGTGGTCGGCGGCATCGGCGGTGAGCCGGACGCGCGCCGTCGGCAGGAGGAGTTCGATGCGGTGGGCGACGTCGCCCCGGACGCGCTGATGGCGCGGCTCGAGGAGGCGGTACGCGACGCCGATCGGGTCCTGGCGACCCTGACTCCCGACCGGCTGACGGAGCGCCGCTCGATCCAGGGCCGCGAGGTCACCGTGCTCGACGCGCTCTACCACGCCACCGAGCACTTCGCCATGCACACCGGCCAGATCATCTGCATCACGAAGCTGCGGACCGGCCGGGACCTGGCGTTCTACGAGATCGAGGACGGCATCGCGCGAACCAACTGGTAGGAGGGCTAGATCCATGGAGCGAGCGAAGACGCTGGCCGCCTGGTACCGCGAGCATCTGGGGGTACCGCTGGAGGTGGACCAGACGTACGGCACGTTCGAGTCGGGCGGGCCGGATCCTCTCTCCCCGCGCACGGTCGTCCGGACCCATGGCGACGAGGTCTACGTAGCCGAGACCCTGGTCCCCAGGATCGAGGTGATCGATCCATCCAATGGGACCACGCGCGGGGTCGAGTCGGTGCGGGTCCATCGCCTGCATCGGAGCGAACCATGACGAGCAGCATTTGCGTGGACGCATGAGCGAATCCCGGCCGATGCACTATCGGGAGGACGTGCCGCTGGTGCGCCAGCGGCGGTGGTACATCGAGGCGCTCGTCCTCGCCACGATTCTCGCGCTGTTCATCCGGCTGAACCGCGGGCTGCTCGGCTGGTCCTGGAGCGCGGTGGGTGGCCTGGTCGCCGAGGCGGTCGCCGGAGCGGTCATCGTGCTCGCGGTAACGGGAGCGGCGCACGCGTGGAGAATTCGCCGATGAAGCCACGCATCACGGTCCTCACGCTGGGCGTCGACGACCTGGATCGGTCGCTCGCGTTCTACCGGGACGGGCTCGGCCTGCCCACGGAAGGGATCGTCGGCCGTGAGTTCGAGCACGGCGCCGTCGCGTTCTTCGACCTGCAGCCCGGGCTCCGGCTGGCGATCTGGGCCCGGGACGACATCGCGCACGACACCGGGATCCCCCGTCAGCCCGCGAGCCCGACCGAGCTCACGATCGGTCACAACGTGGGCAGCCGTGAGGAGGTCGACGCCGTGATGGATCAGGCGCGCCGTGCGGGCGCGAAGATCGTGAAGCCCGCGGCCGACACCTTCTGGGGCGGGTACGGCGGCTATTTCCAGGACCCGGACGGCCACCTGTGGGAGGTGGTCTGGAATCCGGCGTGGACGGTGGAATGAAGGGGGTCGCGGGTCGCGGACCCGACGGCGGGGGCGGTGGACCCGGGCGACGCGGGTCGTTACCGTCCATCATGCTGAGAACCTTCCTGCCGGCCGTGGTATCTGCGCTGATCGCCGTCGCGAGCGTCCCGACGACTGCCGGGTCGCAAACCGCCGAGCTGGGTCTGAAGGGCGGTACGGCCGCGGCGAGCATGTTCACCTGGTACGCCTCCTGTGGCGCCGAGCGGAGCGACTGCGTCATCGCGACCAGCCCCGCCTCGCCCCGTCGGAGCGCATCCGGGGGCGCGTTCGCGCGGGTTTCCCTCAGCGACCGGCTCTCGGCCCAGGCGGAGCTGCTCTACGTCCCGAAGGGGTACGCAGTCACCAGCCCGACGATCCACACGGACTTCATCGAGTTGCCGCTGCTGGTACGATACGAGCCCTTCGCCAGGTCCGCCGTCACCCCACAGCCGTTCCTGGTGGCGGGGACCGCGCCGTCGTTCCGCGTCTCGTGCTCGGTCCATTACCGCACGCGAATCGGCGAGTTCGAAGAGCCTTGCGGCGAGGATCCGGTCACGGGCGGGATGCGGACCGTCAACCGCGCGGATCTCGGAGTCGTAGTCGGAGCCGGTGCGGCGGTTCTCGTGCCGCCCGGCAGGATGTCACTTGAGATGCGCTACACGCGAAGCGTCCTGGACAACGGCGTGAAGGCGGGTGCGGAGAAGTCGATCCACCGCGTCTTTTCCGTGCTGTTCGGCTACTCCGTGCTGGTCCATTGAGAGGAGCGTCGGCGGTCGTCATCGCACTGGCGCTGATGCTGGCGTCCGCATCGCCCGGTGCCGCGCAATCGGACGTTGACGCGACGCCGGACGCGAGGCCGACCTGGGCCGTGTCGGTCATGCCGTACGCGACGGCCAGCGCGGACCATTACCGCACCGGCTGGTACTGGGGGGAATCGGCCAGTCCGACGTGGTCGTTTCGGGCGGGCTGAGGCTGTCATGGCTGTGGTAGTCTTCGCCTACGGCTCGAACCTGTGCCTGGAGCGTATCCGCAGGCGCGTGCCCTCCGTCCGGTTCATCGGGCGGGCCCGGCTGGACGGCTTCGTCCTGCGGTTCCACAAGCGTGGCCGGGTGGACGGGTCCGGCAAGGCCGACGCGTTCCGCACGGGTGATCCGGCGGACCGCGTGTGGGGCGCGGTGTTCGAGTGCGCGGAGCCCGAGAAGCGGGTGCTGGACCGGATCGAAGGTGTCGGCAGCGGGTACGATGAGCGGGTCGTCGAAGTGGAGATGGAGGACGGCGAGCGTCGTCGCGTCAGGGCGTACCTGGCCCGCCCGGATGCGATCGACGACGGGCTGGTCCCGTACGCGTGGTACCATCGTTACGTCGTGGTGGGCGCGGAGGAGCGAGGGCTTCCGGCCGACTACATCGCGGCGATCCGGGAGCACCCC
>CAZSQF010000371.1:0-2773 GCA_964608935.1 uncultured Actinomycetota bacterium
GACGACACGCCGACCACGGCCGAGGCGTCGACGAACCGCGTCGTGACGGTGAACAACAGCGAGATCCTGCCGGTCTTGCCCATGGGGCCGGTGGCAGACGCCGAACCCGAGAGGATCGGTGCCACCGACCCCGACCCCATCTACGACCTCCCCAACTACGACACGGACTTCGACACCTACCCGGGCCTGCGGCTGCAGGATGGTCCACGGCTCAACACCACCGAGTCGGACTGGCCGGCGTCGACGGTGACCTTCCACGAGCAGATCTCCCCGACCACGACGTTCAAGCCGAGTGCGGACCTCGTGTTCTGGTCGGCGTCGCAGGCGGCGCTCGACGCGGCTGCGGCGGGCGCCAGCTCCGTCGCCACGGAGCAGCTGTGGTACCGCGTCCAGATCCAGGTGCTGGACAAGAACGAGAACCATGTGCAGGCCACCTTGTTCGACGCGAACGTGTCGTACGACCACGACGAGGTCGGGTGGGAGGACGTGCGACTGACCGGGCTCCTGCTCAACGGCGGGGCGGACTACACGGTCAACAAGGACCAGTACATCCAGTTGCACATCACCTGCCTGACGACGTCGACCGACACGTGCCACCTGGCCTTCGACCATGCCTCTCATGACTCGTACCTGCAACTGGTGGTGAAGTCATGAACCGTGACTCTCAGGGCGGCTTCACCCTCGTCGAGCTCCTGGTCGTCATCATGCTCCTGTCCGTGATCGGCGCGACCACGACCAGCGTCGTCATCTCCACGATGCGGGCCGAACACCTCCAGAGCGAGATGCAGTCCGTCATGGACGACGGCCGGATCTCCCTGCAGCGGATCCGCAAGGAGGTGCGCGCTGCCCGGCGCTTGCTCCCGACGTCGTGCGAGCCGGCCATCACCGACTGCGCCCCGTCGACACGTCTGCACTTCTGGGTCGACCAGAACCAGGACGCGGTGGAGACGCCCGACGAGATCGTCTGCTACCTCACCGAGGCGATCGGCCCCGACCAGTACCAGCTCATCCGGTGGACCCGGGACCAGGTGGCCGACCCCGCGGTCAACACCGACTGCACCCCCGCCGATCGGCCCACAGGGGCCCAGGTCATTGCCCGCACCCTCGTCCCGAACCACGACAGCGACGGCGACGGCACGGATGACCTCTCGGCGCCGTTCGTGGACTTCGAGCCGGACCCGACCGTCGACCCCGCCGACCCGTCGACGCGGAACATCGGCGTGCTCCTGCGCCTCGAGGTGCAGACCGGCCGGGACTTCCAGCACTTCGACGTCGAATCGATCATAAGGCTGCGCAATGTGGCGTGAACGGATCGCTCGCGAGGACGGTGTCGCCCTGATCTATGTGTTGTTCGCCACCATGCTGATCAGCGGGCTCGTCGTGGTGTTCATGTCTCGGATCCTGTTCGAGAACCGCTCGACCGCCGAGGCCCGAGACTTCGAGTCCGCGATCCATGTCGGCGAGGCCGGCGCCGAAGCGCTCTTCGGCGAGATGAATTCCCGCACGGAGTCGAACAAGTACGTGACGACCGATGCCTCGGGCACCCGGCACGTGCTCAACTCGAGCGACGAGGAGGCGTGGGCGATCAGCCAGGCCAGGAACGACCCGGGCGGACTCGTCGACACCGCGGACGGGCAGGCCTACGGGATCCGTCCAGAGGATGGATCAGGGAACGCGCTGGACATCGTGTTCGGTGTCGGCTTCGTGCCATCCATGGGTGCGCCGAACGAGACGGTCCGCGTCGTGAAGATGCAGATCGCCCGGCGCCACTTCTCGCCGGATCACGCCATGCTGACCGGGGGGAGCCTGACGCTCGGCGGCAACGCGCAGATCCTTGCGCCCGGCTGCGACACGACCATGCCCGAGACCTGCAACGCGGATGTGCACGCCAACGGCGATGTCGACATCTCGGGCTCGGGCCACACGGTCCAGGGAGATCTCACGGCGACGGGGTCGATCTCGGGTTCCCCCAACACCGAGGGCGGTACCTCTTCCGGCGGTGAGCAGGAGGAGCCCGTCCCGCACATCGAAGCGCGCGACTTCTACAACCGGGACGTGACCTACAACGCCGACCCGGGCGGCCAGACCGTGGAGTGGTACGACCTGTGCCCGGACGGCACCGTGCACGAGCCCAGTTCCTCCCCCTGCACGGGCGCGCAGATCTGGCCGACGTCCACGGACACCTCGACGAAGTTCCGCGGGTGGTCGTACAAGGGCGGGACGAACACCTGGGAGGCCAAGCACGTCGAGGCCGGCATCTTCTACGTCTACCACGCCGATGCCTCCGTGACCGGGTCCGCAGTCGGGTCCGATGGGCAGAGCAAGCGTGCCGTCTCCATCCTGCTGGAGAGCGACGCCAGCACCGCGACCAGCGCCAGCAAGTCCGGTGCGCTGCAGATGGGCGGCAACCCCGACCTCGTCGCGGCCCTTCCGGACACGTTGTTCATCGCCGACCGGGACATCAAGCTGAAGGGCACGGCGAACGGCGGCTCGAAGACCTGCGACCCGGAGGTCGAGACGTGCGACACGCAGAAGTACACCGGGTTCATATCGGCGACCGAGCAGATCGACGTGTCCGGAACGGTCGAGCTGGAGGGGTCGATGATCTCCGAGGATGCCGAGGATCTGCACGGGCTGGTGACCCGGAACACCGCCGGGATCAACGGCACCATGAAGCTCGACTATGACGACGACCTCAAGATCGACCTGACGGGTCGAGTCACCATCGAGTTCTGGAACGAGCTGTAGCGGACCACGGTCCGCGGACGGCCCG
>CAZSQF010000372.1:0-2772 GCA_964608935.1 uncultured Actinomycetota bacterium
GGCACGGAGTTCGCGGGCGGGGAGTCGGATCCGGTCACCCTCACCCACGAGTCGGACTGGGCGCTCGACCTCGGCCAGCTGCCGGCCGACCGGCTCGCCGCGGCCTGCATCGCCTGGGTCAACTATCCGCACAACCCGACGGGTGCGGTCGTCGACGTCGACTGGTTCACCCGGCAGGTCGAGGTCGCGCGCCGGCACGACCTGCTGCTGTGCTCCGACGAGTGCTACCCGGAGGTGTGGTTCGACGCGCCGGCGCCCAGCGTGCTCGAGGCGTGCGACGGCGACTTCACCGGTGTGCTCGCGTTCGTGTCGCTGTCGAAACGGTCCGGCATGACCGGCTATCGCTCCGGCGCGATCGTCGGCGACCCGGAGGTGATCCGGCGGCTGCGGCTGCTGCGTCCCAACATCGGGACCGCTCCCCCCGATTTCGTGCAGGCCGCCGCGACCGCCGCCTGGGGGGACCAGACCCACGTGGACGCCCGGCGTGCCGTGTTCGAGGCGAAGCGCAGCGTGGTGCTCGGCTTCCTCGGCGACGCCGGTATCGAGGTGTCGGGCTCCCGGGCCACCTTCTACGTGTGGTTCCGGGCCCCGGGAGGCGACGACGCCGCCTACGCCGAGGCCCTGCTCGGCGAGCGGATCGTCGCGACGCCGGGACGGGCGTTCGGCCCGGGTGGCGCCGGATGGCTCCGGCTCGCGCTCGTGCCGACCGTCGACGGCTGCCGCGACGCGGTCGAGCGCTGGGGTGCGGCGATCGAGGCCGGCCACCTGTCGGCCTGATCTACGCGCGTCGGCGCGCGAGCTCCCGACTCGCGGCGGTCGCGGCGAGTCCCAGCATCCACACGACCCCGAACGCCGCGAGCGCCAGTGCGGCCGCGAGGAACACCTCGCCGCCCTCGGGTGCGCCGAGCGTCGGGTTGCCCACGCCCTCGTCGGCCGGCCAGGGCCACAACACCCGGACCGACCCGACCATGAGCCCGATGAGGGCCGCGAGCACGAGGTCGTGGAAGCGTCGGAGCAGCCAGTTGAGCAGCGTCGAGAACCCGGCCAGGCCGGCGACGCACCCGAGCGCGACCACCAGCAGCGTCACCAGGTCGCGGTCGGTGACCGCCGCCAGCACGGGGGCGTAGACGCCCAGCAGGACGAGGAGGAACGCGCCGGAGACCCCGGGCAGGATCATGGCGCAGATCGCCACGGCCCCGGCCGCGAACAGGAACAGCAGGCCGGGCTCGTCGAACGTCGAGGGTCGCAGGCCGAGGCCGGCGAAGGTGGCCACCGCCGCGACCACCCCGACGACCGGATGCCACAGCGACGACGAACGGAACTCACGGCTCGCGACGAGTGCCGCGCCGAGGACCAGCCCGAGGAACGTGGCCGACATCGCCACCGGACGCTCGTCGAGCAGGACTCGCAACGTGGACGCGAGCACGAAGATCGCGGTGAGGATCCCGGCGAGCAACGCGCCGACGAACGGCCACTCGATGGCCAGGATCGCCCGCCAGCCCGGCTCGAGCCGCCCCCGGAGCAGCAGCGACAGCGCGCGTGCCCCCTGTCGGACGTTGGCGATCAGTCGCTCGTAGATCCCGACGACCAACGCCACCGTGCCGCCCGAGAAGCCCGGCACGACGTCTGCGGCCCCCATACCGAAGCCGGCGGCGAAGGTGCCGAGCAGTGCGAGGGGCCCACGGGGTGAGGCGTCGAGCGATGCCTCCACCGGCCGCGGGGCGACGAGCTCCTCGGCGCTCGGCGCCGGGGCCGGGACACCGGCGTCGCCGGCGTCCTCGGGCGGAGGTGGCTCGGTGGACGGATCGGTCACGTGGCGACGCACTCCGGACGGACGTTGGCGGGTCGGACGCTATCCGACGCGGCGATCGCAGCGGACGGTCCTTTCCGGCGTCGGCACGGCGGTAGGCTCGGCGACCCGCCTCGACGGAGCAGCTGATGGGCGACACGGCCGCTTACGGCGTGGGGCTGGCGACCCTGTCCGACCGGGGGGACGGCACCACGGTGCTCGACACGTGGTACCCCGTCGTGCGGCTCGGGGACGCCGACGGCGGCGCGACGGCCCTGGCCGACCGGCTCGGCCACGACGGGGGGACCGCGACCTACCCACTGGACCCGGCCGTCCTCGCGGCCGACGTCGACGACCGGCTCGGCGCCACGATGCAGGCGATGCTCGCGGCCGCCGACCGGGACCCGCCGGTCGACACACGGACGACACGCCGAGCGGTCGCAACGTTCGTCGCCGACGTCGGCTCCGCGCCCCAGGATGCCCACGACGTCTACCTGCGGCTGCACCTGCTGTCCCACCGACTGCTGCGCCCCCACGGAGCCTCGTTCGAGGGTGCCTTCGGGCTCCTGAACAACGTCGTGTGGACCGACCTCGGACCCTGCGACCCCGACGGGTTCGACGCGCTCCGCGCCGAGCTCGCCGCCACCGGCCACCGCCTCCGGGCCCGCAGCGTCGACAAGTTTCCCCGCATGCTCGACTACGTGGTGCCATCGGGGGTGCGCATCGGCGACGCCGACCGGGTCCGGCTCGGCGCCCACCTCGCAGCGGGGACGACGGTGATGCACGAGGGGTTCGTGAACTTCAACGCCGGCACCCTCGGCGCGTCGATGATCGAGGGGCGCATCTCGGCCGGCGTGGTCATCGGAGACGGCTCGGACCTCGGCGGCAGCGCGTCGGTCATGGGCACCCTGTCGGGGGGCGGGACCGCGGTCATCCGGGTCGGGGAGCGCTGCCTCGTCGGCGCCAACGCCGGCATCGGGATC
>CAZSQF010000373.1:0-2751 GCA_964608935.1 uncultured Actinomycetota bacterium
GACGGTGGGCTCGCGCTCGAGCTCCATCAGCATCTGTCGCTGGATCCGGTGCACCTTGTTGATCGACTCCACCATGTGCACCGGGATGCGGATGGTGCGGGCCTGATCGGCGATGGCCCGGGTGATGGCTTGTCGGATCCACCACGTCGCGTAGGTGGAGAACTTGAAGCCCTTCGTGTAGTCGAACTTCTGCACGGCCCGCATCAACCCGAGGTTGCCCTCCTGGATGAGGTCGAGCAGTTGCATCCCCCGGCCCACGTAGCGCTTGGCGATCGACACCACCAACCGCAGGTTGGCCTGGATCAGCTCGTCGGTGGCCCGGTCGCCGTCCTTGGCCCTGCGCTGCAGGGCCCGGCGGTCGTCGAAGGGGAGCTTGTCGAGCTCGTTGACGGCGGCCAGGTCGGCGAGCTGCCCGGCGGCGATCGTCCCGGCTTCGATGCGCTTGGCGATCGACACCTCCTCGGCCGCGGTCAACAGGGGCACCCGACCGATCTCGCGCAGGTACAGGCGCACCGAGTCGCTGCTGCCACCGGTGGGCGGCTTGACCGCCTTCAAGTTGCGGCTGGCGACCCGCCGGCGTCGAGCGCGGCTGAGCTCGTCCTCCTCGAGGGCGGCGGCTGCATCGTCGTCCTCGCTCCCGTGGTCGTCGACGCCCTCGTCGAGCTCGACGCCGGCATCCTGGCATGCTCCCTTGAGGCGCGTGAGCACCTCGGCGGTGAGCTCGACCCGCAGCTTGACCATCGCCGCATCGAGGTGCAGGACCCCGCGGTCCTTGGCGTCCGCGACCAGCGCATCCAGGAGATCGTCTGGGACTGTGGGCTCGTCAGCCGTGTGGCTCATGGATTGCCCCCCGTTCCAGCTGCGAAGGTTAGCAACTGGCGAGCAGCATCGAGCCCCTCGGGATCAGGACCGACGGCGTCGACGAGTTGCGCGAGGGTCGTGAGGCGCCCGAGGTCGGGGACGTCTGCGCTCTTCTCGATGGCCAGCATCCGGCGGCCGGTGCCACGTACCACGAGCAGCACGGGGTCGAGCGGGTCGTCGACCGGTTCCTCGACGGCGAGTCGGGAGAGGAAGGCCGCGACGTCGGGTGGAGCGGCGTCGATCGCTTCGTGGATGGTCGGATGGGCCATGAGCTGGCGAAAGGTCTGCACGTGCAGCGGATCCTCGAAGAGGCACTCGTCCAGCCAGTCGACGACGTCGTCGGGTCGGTTGACCGCCACGCGCAGCACCTCGATCGCCGGCGACACGTCGCGGCTCCCGGGTGGGCTTCCGGCGCCCGTCATCCCGCCTCCGCGGGGTGCGGGCGTCCGCGCCCTGTCGTCGTCGGGAACGGGCCCGGGATCGCCGTCGTCGCTCCTGGTGCGGTCTCCGCCGGCGGCGTCGCCGCCTCGGCGCGCGCGGACGTCGGGCTCTCGGGGCTTGCGCACGTCGCCTGAGGCGACCCGCCGCCGAAGGCGGTCGACGTCCAACCGGCAGCGGTCGGCGACCCGCATCAGGTACTGGTCGCGCACGAGGTCGTTGGGGTGTTCGGCGATGACGGCCAACGCGTCCTCGGCGGCCCGGGCGCGGTGCTCGGCGGAGTCGAGATCGGCACCGTCGAGGATCCGGGCCAGCCGGAACTCGAGGAAGGGACGGGCTTCGGCCACCACCTCGCGCAGCGCATCGGGGTCACGGTCGGCGAGGTCCGCGGGATCGACACCCGAAGGCAGGGCGGCGACGACCACGTCGAGGTCGAACTTGGACTCCCACTGGTAGAAGCGGTCGGCGGCGGCCTGGCCGGCCGCATCGGCGTCGAAGGCGAGCACGATCCGGCGGGCGAACCGGCGCAGCATCTGCACGTGGTCGTCGGTGAGGGCGGTGCCGCACGTGGCCACCGCTCGCGCGACGCCGACCCGGAAGAAGGCGGTCACGTCGGTGTAGCCCTCGCACACGACCACCTCGTCTGCCTCGACGATGCCCGCCTTGGCCCGGTCGAGCGCGAAGAGCACCCGGGACTTGTCGTAGAGCTGGGTCTGGGGGGTGTTCACGTACTTGCTGCCCTCGGCTCCCGGCAACACCCGGCCGCCGAAGCCCACGGGGCTGCCGTCGGCGTCGTGGATCGGGAACAGCACCCGCGCGCGGAAGTGGTCCTGGGCCCGTCCGCGCCGGTTCTGGAACCCGAGCCCGGCGGCCTTGAGGTCGGCGACGGAGAGGCGCAGCGCCGTGGCCAGCTGGTCCCAGTCGTCCGGCGCCCACCCGAGCTTCCAGGTGCGGACCTCGTCCCCGTCGAAGCCCCGGTCGCGCAGGTAGCGGCGGGCCGGCGCCGCATCGGGGGCCGACAGCAGACGCTGGTGGTACCAGTCCTCGGCTCGCTCGAGGATCTCCACCAGCCGGTGCCGCTCCGCCCGGGTGCGGTTCTCGCCCGGCTTGTCGTAGGTGAGCGTGATGCCGACCTTCGCCGCCAGGCGCTCGACGGCCTCCACGAATCCCAGGTGCTCCTGCTCGCGCACGAAGGTGATGGCGTCGCCGGACGCCTGACAGCCGAAGCAGTGGTACAGGCCGTCGACCGCGTTCACGTAGAAGCTGCCCGTCTTCTCGGTGTGGAAGGGGCACAGCCCCCGCCAACGCCGCCCCACCTGGCGCAGGTGCACGTACTCGCCGATGAGGGCGACGATGTCGGTCGCCGCCCGGACCCTCGCGATGTCCTCGTCGACGATACCCACGGCCTTCTGCCTAGTCCCCGTCGGGCGGTGGCGTGACGCGGGAGGCCTC
>CAZSQF010000374.1:0-2737 GCA_964608935.1 uncultured Actinomycetota bacterium
GGTGCACGGGTCGTGGGGAAGGAGCAGTCATGGCAACCGTCGCGAGCTACCACCACAAGGGCGGTGTCGGCAAGACCACCTCGGCGGTGGCGCTCGCGGCCCACGCCGCCAGGACCGGCCACCGCACCCTGCTGTGGGACCTCGATCCGCAAGGGGCCGCGACGCGCCTCGTCATCGCCGACCGTAGGTTGCACGGCGGGATCGAGCAGATCGTGCTCGACGGCGGCTCCCTCGCCGACCGCGCAGTCGGGACCTCTCGGCACGGGCTCGTGGTCGTGCCGGCCGACCCATCGCTGCGAGGCCTCGACCGGCACGTATCAATGGACGCCGGCGGCGAGGACCGGCTCCGCGCTGCGATCGCCGCGGTGCGCGACCGCTTCGACCTCGTCGTGCTGGACTGTCCGCCCTCGGTGTCGGCGACCGCGGCGGCTGTGCTGCGCGCCGCCGATCTTGTGCTCGTGCCGCTGACCGCCGGGCCTCTGGCGTGGTCCGCCTTCGCGGACCTGTATGCCGAGGTGGATGCGATGACGGACGACCACCGCCCGGCGGTCCTCGCGTTCCTCACCATGGTGGACCGCCGCAAGCGACTGCACCGCGAGCTCGCCGACGAGGAGGAGACCCCCGAGGGGTTCAGCCCGGTCACGATCCCGACCGACAGCCGGGTCGAGCGCATGGCCCTCGACCCGGAGCCGATCCGGGCCGTGCTCAGCGGTCGCGCGGGGCGTGCCTACGCCGAACTGTGGGCGCAGGTGGCCGAGGCCCTGCCGTCGTCGCGTACCGGCGCCTGAGCCGCCGTTCGGACATGGGCCGCTCGCCGTCGGGGGTCGGCCGTCCGGCCGTGGCTCGACCCGTGGAGGCGGGGGAGCATGGCGTGACGAACCGGAAGGAACACCCATGCTCGCCCTCGGGCTCATCCTGCTCCTGCTCGACATGCTGCTCCTCGGCACCGGGATCCTGTCAACGATCGGCTGGATCCTCGTCGTCGTGGGACTGATCCTGCTGGTACTCGGGGCACTCGACCGCGCCGTCGGACCTCGCCGCTACTACTGGTGAGGTCTCTCGTCGCGAGGAGGCCGTGACGTGCCGGCGGGCACCGTGCAGCTGCTGGCGGTGCTCGTCGGCGTCGCCCACGGCGTGGTCTGGGCGCTGGGGTCACGGTGGGAACGGCCCGGCCGCGCCGCACGGCTCCGGGCGAGTCTGGGCTCGCCGCCCCTGACCGTCCGGGGCGGCTACGTGGCGCTGGTGGTCCCGCTGCTGTATCCACTCGTCGTGGTGCTCGCCCCGGGGTGGGGATACGAGGGGTGGTTGAACTGGTCGTCCCGGATGGATGTGGCGCTGCAGGGGGTGGGTCTGGGCCTTTGGGCCGCGGGAATCCTCGTACTGGTCTGGTCGGCTCGCGTCCTGGCGCGCTACCTGGGCGTCGACGGGGTGACCGAGGACCACGAGCTGGTCGCCTCGGGTCCGTACCGGTACGTCCGCCATCCTGTCTATGGCTCGTTCACGGCCATCGCGGCGGGGCTCGGCCTGGTGTTCCGCAGCTACTTGCTGGTCGGTGTGGCGGTCGTGTGGGTTGCAGCCGCGCTGTGGTGGGTCAGGGAGGAGGAAGCCCTGCTGTCGTCTTCCGAGGGGTTCGGCGACGCCTACGGGATCTACCGCGAACGGACCGGCCGCTTCCTACCCAGGCTGAGGCAGGTCCGACGCTGAGGCAACACCTAGAGGTTCTAGGTATACTTGATACCTTGTGGTGTTATGCATCCTCGGTCGAGAAGAGGGCCTGGTGCGGATCGATAAGGACCTTGTCGCGGCGTCGGCGACACCGTTGGTGCTGGGCATCCTGGCGGAGGGAGAGAACTACGGGTACGGCATCCTGAAACGCGTCCGGCAGCTCTCCGACGGGGAGCTCGAGTGGACCGACGGGATGCTCTACCCACTGCTCCACCGCCTGCATCGACTCGGGTACGTCACCACGGAGTGGCGGACGTCGCCGGAGGGTCGCCGGCGCCGGTACTACGCGATCACCGCTGACGGACGTGCCGGGCTTGCGGACCACCAGCGGCAGTGGGCGACGGTGGCACAGGCGCTCAACGACCTGTGGGGCGGCTCCGGCCCGTTCCCCGCAGCCCTCGGGAGGGCCTGATCGATGCGGCCCGTGGAATCGCAGATCACCGAATGGCGCCGGTTCGTGACCCGGGACCCGATCCTTGACGGCGACGAGGTCGACGAGCTCGAGGCGCATCTGCGTGACCAGATCGCTGAGCTCGAGACCGGCGGGCTGACCTCCGATGAGGCGTTCCTCGTCGCCGTCAAGCGACTGGGGAGGATCGACGCGGTGTCGCGCGAGTTCGCGCGGGAGCACAGCGGTCGGCTGTGGAAGCAGCTCGTGCTCGCAGGCAGCTGGCAGGAGCGCCGCTCCTCGAGCGGGGCGTTTCAGGCGCTGGTGTTCGCGGCGGCCGCAGCCGTCACGGTCCAGGTCGCACGGCTGGCCGCCGGGTTTCCCGGCGAGGAGTCCTGGTGGCTCCTGCGCAACGCGAGCCTGTTGGTCCTCCCGTTCCTGGCCGCATTCTTCGCCCGTCGCCGCGGGTTCGCGCCACGCCAGTATCTGCTGGCCGCCGCTCCGTTCGTGGTCGCGGCCCTCGCGATCAACCTCTACCCGTACCGTGAGGGAGCATCCACCGAACTACTCGTCGCTGCGCACCTGCCCGTCGCGCTGTGGTTCGCGGTCGCATTCCCGTACACG
>CAZSQF010000375.1:0-2736 GCA_964608935.1 uncultured Actinomycetota bacterium
GCCGAGGTCGTGACACGCCAGCACCAGCATCCCGAGCATCCCGTCGGTGCCGTTGATCAGCGCCAGGCCCTCCTTGGCCGCGAGCTCGACCGGTTCGATCCCGGTAGCCGCCAGCGCCTCACCGGCGGGGCCCAGCCGCCCGTCGGCGCCGCGCATCTCGCCCTCACCGGTCAGCGCGAGCGCAACCTGTGACAGGGGAGCCAGATCCCCCGAACAGCCCAGGCTGCCGTGCTCGCGCACCACCGGCGTGAGTCCCGCGTTCAGCAACGCGGCGAGCGTCTCGGCCACGACCGGGCGGACCCCGGTGCGACCCGACGCGAGCGTGCGCAACCGCAACAGCATCATCGCCCGGGTCACCTCGACCTCGACCTCCGGGCCCGCACCGGCGGCGTGCGACCGGATCAGCGACCGCTGCAGGCGGGCGCGCTCCGGCGCCGGGATGTGGCGCGTCGCCAACGCCCCGAACCCGGTCGACACCCCATAGGCGGGCGTGTCCCCGGCCGCGAGCGCATCGACGTGCTCGCGTGCACGCGTCAGCGCAGCGATCGCGGCGCCACTGAGCGAGATCGGCGCTCGGTGGCGCGCGACCTCGACGACGTGGTCGAACGAGAGTGGCTCGGGGCCGACCTCGACGTGCTGACTCGGGTCCATGTTCGGCCTTTCGGGGTCGCCACAGCCGGCACGGCAGGCGGTACCACACCCTCGGTCCCGTACCCTCCCTGCTCGCGTCCGGATCGGAGACCGCGCTTGGACTGGTGTGAAGCCTACGTCCCGGGTGGGGGGACGAGCTTCTTCGTCCGGGTCCTCGGGGAACCGGACTGGCGCCCGGTCGAGGACCCGGACGGGCACCGCGAGGACGTTGCCCTCCTGCTCCACGGCTGGCCCGAGGACGGCTCGTCCTGGCGGTCGGTCGCGCCCGCCCTGGTCGACGCGGGCTACCTCGTGGCATGCCCCGACCTGAAGGGGTTCGGTCGGTCGTCCCGGCCCACTCGCGGTTACGACGCCGAGACCCTGGCCGACGAGATCAGCCAGCTGATCCGCAACCTCGATGCCCGCAAGGTCGTGCTCGTCGGCCACGACTGGGGTAGCGCGGTCGCGTTGGCGACGGCCTTTCGGCATCCGGGCCGTGTGCGTGCGCTGGTGCTCGCCTCGTCGCCGTACCGTCAACTCGACCTCAGGGCGGCATGGCACGTGCCGCTCATGAACCTGCCGGTCGCGCCCGAGATCGCCTTCCGGACCGCTGCGCGCCCGCTCGTGCGGACGGCGGTCCGGTACGCGGCCACGGTCCGGGCGCCGTTCGACGACGAAGTCATCGACGCGTACGCCGCGGCGGTGGCCGCGCGCCCGCGCGCCTGGCTCGGGTACTTCCGCGGGCTGGCGCGGCGGGCGGTGGTGGAGTGGACGAGTCGGCGCGTGCGACGCGACGTGTCGTTCCTGCGCGACCCGCACCGGCCGGACCGGCTCCGGGTCCCGACCGTGGTCGTGTGGGGCGCGGAGGACCGGATCACCCCCGAGCACCTGGGCGTCCGGGCGGCGTCCGACCTCGACGCCGAGCTCGTGTCGGTGCCGGGCGTCGGCCACTTCGTCCACGAGGAGGCGCCGGAGGAGTTCGTCCGGGCCGTCCTCGCGCTCGCCGGCCCCGCGTGAGGAGCAACGTGACCCTGCCCCTGCCGAGCGCGGTCGTGTTCGACTGCGACGGGACGCTGGCCGACACCGAGTCGCTGTCCGACCGGGCGTGGGCCGAGACGCTCGCACGTCACGGCTACGAGCCGACGCGCGAGGACTTCCGTGCCGTCATCGGCCATCCGTTCGCCCAGAACTGGCGCCACTTCTCGAGCAGGGCCGACCTGGGCGACCCGGACAGGTTCCACGCCGGGCTCCGCGCCCGATTCATCGAGCTGTTCGACACCGACCTCGAGATCTACGACGACGCCGTCGGGACACTTCGGGCGCTGGCCACCGAGGGCGTCCCGGTGGCCGTGGCGTCCTCGTCCAGCCATCGGCACGTCGAGCGGGTGCTCGGCCGCAGTGGGATCGCCGACGCCGTGTCGGCGATCGTGGGTGCCGACGACGTCGAGCGCCACAAGCCCGACCCCGAGCCCTACCTCCGGGCGGCGCAGCTGCTCGGCGTCCCCGCCGTGCGATGCGTGGCGGTCGAGGACACGGCCGTCGGCGTCGACGCGGCGACCTCGGCGGGGATGTTCACGGTCGCGGTGCTGCGCGGGCACCACGAACCGGCCGATCTCGCCGCAGCGGACCGGGTCGTCGACCACATCACGCTGGACGCGCTCCGACCGCCGACGGCCTGACCGAGCGCCGGTACGTTCGCCGACCGAGGTGATGTGGAACGTGGAGTGGCTGGCAGCACCGGTCGACGTCGGTCTGCTCGTCCTTCGTGTGATCGCGGGCGTGACCTTGTCCCTGCACGGGATGCAGAAGCTGTTCGGTTGGTTCGGGGGCGGTGGCTTCGACGGCACCGCGCGCTGGTTCGCGTCGCTCGGGTTCGGTGACGGGCGACGCGCCACGCTGCTCGCCGGCAGCACCGAGATCTCGGGAGGGCTCGGGATCGCTGTCGGGTTGCTCACCCCGGTCGCTGCTGCCGGCGTGATCGGTGTCATGACCGTGGCGGCCCTGGTCAACAACGCCGACCACGGGTTCTGGTCGGCCGCCAAGGGCTGGGAGACCAACCTCTACGTCATGCTCCCGGCCGTCACGGTGGCGATCACCGGGCCGGGT
>CAZSQF010000376.1:0-2730 GCA_964608935.1 uncultured Actinomycetota bacterium
CAATAAGTGGGGTCCATTTGGTATAGTGGTCAATGTCCGCCATGTCGTGGAGGACGATCTCCCGACTGATGGTTCTGTTTGGACGACCAGTTTCTCATCGATTTGCTGTCCATATCTCTCGGAAGTGCAGATCACACAAAATGGATCAGGTATCGACGGAGGCCGTTGGATCGCCAGGTATGTGGTGGAACGTACGGGTGAGGTGGTTTGGGAGGGCGAGCCTGGTAGATGGCCCGTAAATACGTTCTCGGATTCTTTGGGTTGGCAATGGCAGGAGATCATTAGGTTCGAACTTGAACCCCGAGAGCCTGGCCATTTGCCTGGCGTCAGTTATCCGCAAAAAGTTGAATACGAGATTCTGGGCGTGGGCGAGCCGGGGCAGGTGGATTAGAAGTAGATGATTAACCAGACTCGTCGGTTTTGAAATCCAACGCCGCACTGTTTGTACAGTGACGCTGCCCCGTCGGTTCGGGTCCGTCGTCGAAGACGTGGCCCAGGTGGGCGTCGCAGGTGCCGCAGACGATCTCCGTGCGGACCATCCCGTGGCTGCGGTCTTCCTTCGTGGCGACGCGGCCGTCTTCCAGGGCTTTCGTGAAGCTGGGCCAGCCGGAGCCGGAGTCGTATTTGTCCTGCGCGTCGTAGAGGGGCGCGTCGCAGACGATGCAATGGTAGGTCCCCTGTTTTTTGTTGTGGAGCCATTTCCCAGTGCCGGGCGGCTCCGTGGCGGCTTCCTGGGTGACCTTGTAGGAGAGTGGGTCGAGTCGCTGGCGCAGGGTCTCGGGGTCGGGGGCGTTCTCAGGGGGTTTCTGGGGGGTCATGGTGGCGGGGAAGCAGTGGGGGGTTGTGAGGTTTGTTGCCGGGGCGCTGGCGGTCCAGGTTCCTTGGCCGCCAAGGAGAGATAACTACAAAAGCAAAATACGTGCTCTGCTCATCTAGGGGAAACGAACGTCAAGGTTGTGGTGAGCGCGATTCCATTTTCCAAGAGCCGAAACAGGATTGCAGTCGCGGCCGTGTCTGTAGTGTTGCTGCTCTCCGGGTGTATTCACGAATTTTTGGTCGCGCGGGAGACCGCCAGCGCTAGATGGCAACAACCTGAGGTCTTTGAAGACTTCCCTGCATCCGGAGATATCTATAATTATGAGGTGTGGGAACATGGGCCTCCTTTCAATTCTAAGGTAGCTGACCGAAGTGAGGATCAATACCGACTTAGGATTGAAGCAAATGAAACAGGAAATGTCTATTTCGAAGTAAAGCGGCAATTTGGCATCTCAAATGAAACAGCGTGGGAACATCTTGAGCAGGCATTTCAGGAACTTGGTTTGCCAGAACCTGCATTGAACCGATCACATGAATTCACTTGGGGTTGACTTGTTCCATGGAAGGATAGAATGAACGGAGATATGATCAGACGGCCGGCAGTCAAAGGTTGGATCGTTGCTTGTATGCTTTTGGCGGTTGTCCTCTCGGGCTGCGTCCATGATTGGGACCGACCGGTTGCCACCGCTGAATGGCATCAGCCCGAATTGTGGGACGCCTTCCCAGAGGACGGAACTAAGGGTGGCTATCAAATTAGGACTAACGATATTGGAGCTCCGGGCAAATCAGCCTCCCAAAGCAAAAACAACATTGGCGAGACTCTTGGAGTGACCAAGAACGGAGATATACAGTACATTCTCCAATCACCGGAAAAGGCTTCATCAGGCGAGATATGGAAGCGGGTTGATGACATGTTCAACGCATTGTCATTACCGGATCCTTCACTGAACCGGGATTTCATGTTCACCTATGGGAGTTTTCAGACCTACGAGGTTTGGGAACAGCCTGAAGTTTGGGAGTCATTCCCAGTAGAAAAAGAAGTTGATGATTATAAAGTTTTTAGTCACGACTCATTGAAGGTGGCGTTCAGGGCAGACCGACAGACGAGTGAATGGCTGCGAGTGAATGAAACCGGTACTGTTAGTTTCCGGTTCGAACTCCGTGGCGGCGTCGAAGACGAAGGTCCCTTTGCCAGTGAAAACCTATCCGCCACAGCGTGGGAACGGCTGAAAAATGCATTCGAAGAACTTTCTCTTCCAGAACCTGCTTTGAACCAATCTCATGAGTTCGGATATCGCCCCTGGGAGTGGAATCGCGGGGTGGTGTAAAAACCCCTGCTCTCCTGCGTTCGATGTCCGGCGCGGAAAAACCCCCACCCAAACCTTCATCCCTTGTTCTGGTCTTAGCAGGATTTGCCCTTTTAGAAGGCCGCACGAGGCCCCGCTTGGGGACGATGACCTGTGGTGCAAACAAGGGGCGAAACTGCCAGTGCCAAAACGTCCGCCTGAGTCCGCGATGATGGCGGGTACCAAGCATCGGCAACAGCGCCCTCGACTAGGAGCAGCGGGACGGCCCTTCGGGCTGGTTGATCGCTTTGTGACGACACGAGGGTAAATCTTGCATTCCTTTAGGGTCCCTCTCTGAGAACCAGACGTGACGTCATTCGATGAGGTGAAGGACAACCCGGGATGCATACATCTGCCGGGAGGCCTCCCGTGCTGTTTGGCTCTGCTGCCCCCCTTGGGGGGTTGCCGGCGGCGTGGGAGGCAGGCGATCCGGGTCAGGGCCTTGAGGACGACCGTTTTGGTCCCGATGATCTGGCACTGTTATGGACCGCCGACACCGGCTCCCTTTCTTTCCCCCGCAACCGACAGTATATACTGACAAGTGGCCAATTATGTATCAAATGACCGG
>CAZSQF010000377.1:0-2713 GCA_964608935.1 uncultured Actinomycetota bacterium
TCATCGAGGCCGAGGACGTCCACCAGGCGTTGCTGTACGCAGCCGAGGCCACGGTCTCGGAAAGTTTCCCCCTGCATGAGCTTGCGTGAGGGCCCGCGCGCCGGCTCGGGTCAGTCTTGGTCGATGAGTCGGGCTGCCGCGACGGCATATGCCTCGAGGTCTCGTCGGGGGGCGACGGCGAGGATCTCGACCTGCTGGATGTCCGTGTTCGATGGCAGGAGCCGGTAGACGAGTCGCAGCGCGGGGCCAAGGTTCACGCCGGCGTCGTCCGCCTCGTCGGGCCCGAACGTGACCTTGCGGCAGGCGGACAGGTCGCCGGTGGTTCCGTGCCGCTGAAGCCAGTCGCCACGCAGGGGGTCGCCGGGCAACGATGCGACCAGACGCCGTGCCTCCTTGAATGCCTCGTGGCCGTAGCGTGCCTTGACGGCGGCGAGATCAGCGGGCACGTCGTCGTGCCACCGCAGCGGCAGGGTCACTCCGTGGCGTCAGCTGCGGTGAACAGCTCGTCCACGGTCCCCTCGGAGAACCGGCCGTCGTCGAGCCGCTCACGTACCAACTGGAGGGCGCCGAGGCGTTCGAGTTCCTCCACCTGGCGCGCGGCCGCCGACAGCCGGGCGTACTCGGCGGCCGACAGCACGACGGCCTCGTCCCGGCGGTGCCGGCCGAAGTGGACGGTGTGCCCGTAGGGCTGTTGGCGGAAGCGTGCCAGGATCGCCGGCAGCGATGATCGGACGTCCTCCATACCCTGCACACTCATACGACATCTCCAACGGTTTTCCGTACGGAAACCATACTGAGTTGAGGCCTCCCTGGCAATTGCCTCACTGGTCGCTCTCGGCGTCTTCGTGGCCGTCGCTGTACTCGAGGAGCAGGGTCGCGGCGTGGGTGTCGACGGCGGCTCGGTCGGCCCCGTGCGTGACACACCAGGGTGGGTTCAAGAATCTTCGGCGCGTTTGGCGGATCGTGCGTGGGCCGGTCCCGCACCACCCTCACCGACGAGGAGGTGCGGTCCGCCATCACCATCCTCGTGCTCTACATGGTGGCCCACATCTCCGGCGCACTCCTCGGCGTTTACTTCGGCTACCCCTTCGACGCCGCGCTGTTCGAATCCACATCCGCCACCGCCAACGTCGGGCTCACCGTCGGAATCACTGCCCCGGACATGCCTCTTGCCATGAAGCTGTTCAGCATCCTGCAGATGTGGCTGGGCCGTCTCGAGTTCCTCTCCGCCTTCGCCCTCATCGGCTTCATCGTTGCAAGCCTGCGCGGCAAGGGATGACCACACAGGGGGCCGGGGCCGCACATGGGCCGCGGTTCAACGTGGATGACCGCGCGCCTGCGGCATACCCAGCAAGCGTGCCCCGCCAGCGGCCCGGGTACGTCCCCTCGACATCCGTGAACCCGCGGTGATGGGCGCACGCTCAAGAGTGTTGCTACCACATAGTTGCGCCCCCGGGCTCTTGCGCCGGTTGCGGCGTGAACTCGACGATCAAGAGGGAAGGAACCGGTATTATTCAAATGGATGCTTGACTAATGTGGGCTCAGTCGGTTCACTGGCAGAGACGGTGCTCTTCGGGCGCCGACCGGAGAGCCGCCATGGCGAGTCTGACCGTTGACGAGGTCGAGCGGCTGGACCCGTACCTGCTCATGGCGGTGCTGGGCAAGCGCTACGTGCATCCGGGTGGGCGTCGGGCCACAGAACAGCTGCTGGCCTGGGCCGACATCGGCCCTGGCTGTGAGGTGCTGGACATTGGCTGCGGTGTCGGGACGACCGCAATCGAGGTGGCCCGTCGGACCGGTGCACACGTGGTTGCGGCCGACCTCTCTCCGATCATGGTCGACCTCGCCCGACGCAACGTCTCGGCCGCTGGTGTCGACGATCTCGTCCGCGTCGAGACCGCCGACATCTGTCAACTGCGGTATCCCGACGGGGCGTTCGACCGGGTGATCGCCGAGGCGGTGACCATGTTCGTCAACCGTGCGGGTGCCGCCGGGGAGCTGTCACGGGTCTGCCGGGCGGGAGGCCGGGTGTTGGCCACCGAGTTCTTCTGGCGGTCTCCTCCGACCGAGGAGGCTCGCGGGATCTTCCTGGGTGAGGTCTGTCCCGGTCTGCACTTCGACAGCGTCGATGACTGGGTCGCGCTGTACAACGCGGCCGGGCTCGAGCAGATCCAAACATCCACGGGCGCCTTCGAGATGCTCACCGCCCGAGGGTTCGTCGATGACGAGGGTGTGGGCGGGGCCCTCCGGTTCGGCCTGCGCGGCCTGTCGCGCCGGGTGTACCTGCGCCGACTCCGCTGGCTGCTGCCGAGGATGGCCCGCTCCGTTCCGTTCCTCGGCTACCTGGCGGTAGCAGGCGTCAAGCCGCCCTTCAAGCACGACGGGGTCGTGCCGGGATAGATCAAGAGCGGCGACGTGGAACGGCGCGGTGTCCGATCCAGTGCTGCACTCGACGTTGCCGTCTTTGGCCTTGGGGATCGCGGTGGTCTCACCGGAACACCTTGCGGCCGACCGACTCGGCATCGATGCTGCCGGACGTGCCGGTGTTGCGGCGCAGCCGAAGGCCGGGTCGGTTACCGGCATCTGCGTGGGGCTGCTCGGGTTCTGGGAGCCGTTCGACGGCCTACGGCCGGCTGCGCTCGAGCTCCAGCAGTTGGGTGACGTCCTCGTGGGTGATGACGGCCCCGAGCTGGTCTGGCAGTGCGGTGGTCCG
>CAZSQF010000378.1:0-2706 GCA_964608935.1 uncultured Actinomycetota bacterium
CGAGGTACGAGCCGATGATCCGCAGGTCGTCGCGGTCGGGCCGTATCAGCACACGGCACCGCCCAGTCGCGCTGCGTGCGCCGTGCTCATCGTTGCAGCCTCGTGCGCCGTTCGAGCGCGTAGGTCCCGGCCGCGACCACGGTCAGCACGACGGCGAGCACGACCTGGCCACGGTTGACCGGGCGGTCGATGGGTGTTGCCTCCGCCAGGATGGTGGTGCTCTCCGCCGACAGGGCGCGCAGTGTCAACCCACCGCCGTCGGCGGGATCGGCACGCCGGATCACGCCCTCGATCCGGATCACCGTTCCTCGGCGGCCCGCGTTGCCGGGGTCGATGTCGGGAAGTGGTGCCTCGAGCCAGACGCTGAGGCCGCTGTTGGTCCCGGCGAAGGTGTTGTGGGCCTGCAGCGGGCCGAGCTCCAGCGCGTAGGCGTCGTCGTTGACCAGCATCCACGCGCCTCCGTCGCGCTGCAGCACGTCGCCCACGACCTCGCCGACGTACACGACCACGCGACCGTCGAACGCGTCGGGACACTCCATGACCCCCGAGGACGACACGAGGCCGACCGGATCGACCTCGGCGATGTTCTCGTCCGGTACCTCGGGCAAGGTCCGCTCGCAGGTCACGAGCTGCGGGTCGTCGATCTCGGGGGCGGCCTGCCCGATGGGGGGGAGCGGCTCGCCGGGGGCCGTGGACCGCACCCACGACACCAGGAACCCGATCACCACGACTGCCAGGACGAAGGCAACGATCTGCGCGACGGCCCGGGGCTGGATTGGGCGGCGGCTCATGCACGACCTCGCAGTCCGGCGTAGAGGAAACCGATGGTGGAGAACACGGCGATCCACTCCAGGCGCCCGAGCAGCATCAGGGCCATCAGGCCGAGCTTGAGGACGCCGGAGGCGCCCGGTCCGAAGGCTCCCAGGGTGAGCCCGGAGTTGGACACGGCAGAGGTGGCGATGAAGACGGCCTCCGTCAGCTCCACGGTGCCGTCGAGGAACAGCACGATGGTCGCCATCGTGAGCGTCCCGGCGAGCAGGATCAGCAGCAGGGTGGACGCCGACCGCACGTGCGCGTGCCGCAGGGTCTGCCGACGCCCCCAGTGGAAGGTCGACACCACCAGCGCGGCGTCCGGCAGCAGGACGCGGCGGACGTCGGCGACGAGTCCTTTGATCACGATCCCGACCCGCAGCACCTTCAGGCCGCCGGCGGACGACCCGGTGGTCCCCCCGATCGTCATCGCGGCGACCAGGGCCGCGGGGGCCAGCTGGCCCCAGTCGGAGACGAACAGGCGCGGCGAGACCACCTGCAGGCCCGTCGTGGTGTGGGCCGAGATCGCGGTGAACACCCCGCGCCGGAACAGGGGGATGACGTCCGTCTGGGAACCCGACCGGCCGAGGCCCACGAGCACCACGGCGGTCAGCACGAGCATCGACAGCAGCAGCGTGCGCACCTCGACGTCCCGCATGAAGGTGCGGTGATCCCCGCGACCGGCGACCCGGTGGAGTGCGAACGACAGGGCCCCGGCGATCATGAGCGGGATCACGACCATCTCGACGATCGGCGCGTGGTAGTAGCCGACGGATGCGCTCGTCAGCGCAAAACCACCGGTCGTGCTGGCGGCGATCGCGAGGGAGATGCCGTGCTCGAGGGCCCGCCAGCCATGCACGCCCGCCACGGACACCGCGATGGTCGTGGCGATCACGCCGGGCACGATGATCCGGCTGGCCACCCCACCAACCTGCCGCCAGGTGCGACCGGGATTGGGGAGGATGCGCTCGTCACGGACATCGCCCGGGGCGAGACTGGATGCGGTGGCGGTGACCGCCGTCAGGACGGTCAGTCCGGTGACGATGATCGCCAGTGCGCCGACGAGCTCGAGGCCGTGCCGGTACAGGGCCAGGCCCGCTGGCAGGTGGTCCAGGTCCTGGACGAGGGTCAGGCCCGAGGTCGTCAGTCCGGAGAGGGCCTCGAACCATGCGTCCAGCCACCCGTCGTAGTGGCCGGACAGCACGAACGGGACCGCGCAGACGACGCTGCCGGCGACCCACGACAGGGTGGCGCTGACGACGGCCCGGGTCCACGAGAGCGGCCGGCGGGTCCAGAAGTGGTTGTGCAGGACACTTCCGACGAGCACGCCGAGCGCGCCACCCACGCCGAGGGCCGACGCCGTCGGCACGTCCCCCCACAGCAGGGTGGGGATCGCCAGGGCCAGGGTGCCGCCCCCGAGCACGAGGAGCGCCATACCGACGGCGTGGAGGATGACCCGCACGTCCTCGGTCCCGGGGCGCAGCAGCACGTCAGGCCCGTCCGAGGGCGGTGGTCGACCAGCGGCAGGGCATCGGGGCCACCTAGAAGAACAACGACACGATCACGGACAGGGCGAAGCCCCCGGCCGCGACGACGGCGGCGAAGAGCACGACGATGCCGATGCCTTCGGCGGCCTGGCGCCACAGCGGCGCGTCGGCACGGACCGGTCCTCGACCGGGGGGACGGTTGTGGCTCATCGTCCGACCAGCACGTTGCGCAGTTCCTCTTCGAGGTTCGGGGTGGTCAGCGCGACGACGTCGTCGCCGGGCTCGACCTGGGCCGTCCCGCGCGGGATGATGGTCTCCTCCCCGCGGAAGATGCACACGAGCACGGCGTCCAGCGGCAGGCCGAGGTCCTGCACGGCCCGGGCGCGGCGGCCGTCCTCGGGGATGCGCA
>CAZSQF010000379.1:0-2691 GCA_964608935.1 uncultured Actinomycetota bacterium
TCGTCATCGACCACCTCGAGACCCCGTCACCGCTCAACCCGCTCGGGATCAAGGGTGCCGGCGAGGCGGGCACGATCCCGGGCGCCGCCGTGATCGCGGCGGCGATCGAGGACGCGACCGGGGTCGCCATCGCTCGGATGCCGATCTCGCCGTCCGAGCTGCACGAGCTGCGGGGTACGGGCCGACAGGAGGCCGACGCATGAAGATCTCCGGCAGCCACCACCTCGCGGTGCCGCGCCAGCGGGTGTGGGACGCGCTCCAGGATCCGGCCGTGCTCGCACGGACGCTGCCCGGGTGCCGCTCGCTCGAGGTCACCGGGCCCGACCAGTACGCGGCGGTCGTCGACGCGGGTGTCGGCAGCATTCAGGGCACCTACAAGGGCCGGGTGCGGCTCACCGACCAGGACGAGCCGTCGACCTACCACCTCACCGCCGAGGGGGCCGGCACCCCCGGCACCATCCGTGCCGAGGCGACGGTCCGGCTCGAGGAGGCCGACAACGGCACCACGCTGCACTACGACGCCGACGCCGCGGTCGGCGGCATGATCGGTGGGGTCGGCCAACGCATGATCGCCGGCGTCGCCAATCGGACGGCCGGCGAGTTCTTCACCGCGGTCGAACGCGAGCTCTCCGGGGTCCCGGTCGCCGCACCCGCCGGTGACGCAGCGGGCACCGAGCGCGCCGGCGACGCCGAGATCGGACGCGTCTACGCGGGCACGCCAGTGCAGCCCTCGGGGCGCCGCACCGCCGACCGGTTGATCGCCGCCGTGGCGGGAGCGGTGCTGGCGCTGCTCGGCGTGCTGGTCGGTCGCCGTCTCGGCTCCCGCAAGTAGACCGGCCGCCGCCGATGACCGCCGAGCCCGACGACCGCACCGCGACCAGCGCCACCGACCTGGCGGCGGCGATCCGCGCCGGCGATGTCCGCTCCGAGGACGTCGTCGCCGCCACGCTCGAGCGCATCGCGGATCGTGAGGGGACGCTGAGCGCCTGGGCCCACCTCGATCCCGACCTCGCCCTCGAGCAGGCGCGTGCCCGCGACGCCGAGGCGCCGCGCGGGGCGCTGCACGGCGTGCCGGTGGGCGTCAAGGACATCATCGACACCGCCGACCAGCCGACCGCCTGCGGCTCGCCCATCTACGAGGGCCGGCGACCGGCGTCCGATGCCACGGTGGTGTCGCGCCTGCGCGACGCCGGTGCCGTCATCGTCGGCAAGACCGTCACGACCGAGTTCGCGCTGTTCCACCCCGGCCCGACCGTCAACCCCCACGACCCGTCGCGCACGCCCGGTGGCTCCTCGAGCGGTTCGGCGGCTGCCGTCGGGGCCGGGACGATCCTCCTCGCCCTCGGCACCCAGACGGCTGGCTCCGTGGTCCGGCCGGCGTCGTTCTGCGGCGTCATCGGTGCCAAGCCGACGCTCGGTGCCGTGCCGACCGACGGTGTCAAGGCGGTCAGTCACACGCTCGACACCGTCGGCGTGTTCGCGACCTCGACGGCCGACGCCGCGCTGGCGCTCGGGGTGATGGCCGCCGACGCCGACCGGTTCCGCCCGTCCGACCTCGACGACCGGGTGCGGATCGGGCTGTGCCGCACCCACGAGTGGGACCGGCTCGAGCCCGCCACCCAGCGCACGGTCGAGGCCGCGGCCGAACGGCTCGCCGGCGACCTCGACGTGGTCGAGGTCGAGCTGCCAGCCGAGTTCGCCGGCCTCGTCGCTGCCCAGATGACGATCATGGGCACCGAGGCGGCGCGCCTGCTCGGCCCGGAGCGTCGCGAGCATCCGGACCGGCTCAGCGACCAGCTGCGCGACTACCTCGACGCAGGCGCCGCCCTGGCCGACGTCTACGACGACGCCCTCGGACTGGCCGGCCGCTGCCGCGAGGCGCTGTCCGAGGTCTTCGCCGGCGTCGACGCACTGCTCGCGCCGGCGGCGCTCGGCGAGCCGCCCCCGATCGCCACGACCGGCGATCCACTGTTGTGCCGGGCCTGGACGCTGCTCGGCACCCCGACCGTGGCGGTGCCGGGGCTGACGGGTCCGGCCGGGCTCCCGCTCGGGGTCCAGGTCATCGCCCCGCCCGGCCGCGACGCGGTCGCGCTCGGCGCCGCCGAGCTCGTCGCGCGTCGCCTCGCCGCCGCCCCAACCGGGTAGCGCTGGTCCGGGTCACCGGCTGAGGGCTACCCGCTCGCGGGCCGGCCGGTGCCCTCGCGGCGACGGGATGGTGAGGTCCGACGTGTCGGACGGTGGTTCTTGGGCGAACCTCGCCGAACGGGACGGCCATCATCGTCACTACCCTCGCCGACACGTCGCCGACGCTCGCGAAGGTCGCCATGAAACGGATCCGCATCGGCATCGACACCGGGGGCACGTTCACCGATGTCGTGGCGTTCGACGAGGACACCGGCGCGCTCACCACCACCAAGACGCCCTCGACCCCCTCCGATCCGGGCGGAGGCTTCATGACCGGAGTCGACAAGGTGCTCGGCATCGTCGGCGCGGGTGGGGGAGACGTCACCGCCGTGTCCCACGGCACCACGGTGGCCACCAACGCGCTGCTCGAGGACGACATCGAGCGGATGGGGCTGATCACCACCGAGGGCTACGGCTACATCCTCGAGATCGCCCGCCAGTCGGTCCCCGACGGCTACGGCAACAGCTACTTCTGGGTCAAGCCCGACCGCATCGTCCCGGTCGACC
>CAZSQF010000380.1:0-2688 GCA_964608935.1 uncultured Actinomycetota bacterium
GGGGGGGGCCGGCCCGGCTGGGCGGGCCGGTGGGGGGGGGGGGGGTCGTGGGGGGTCGGGGGGGCGTGGGGGTGGGGTTGGGTCGAGGGCATGGTGGCCTCCGAGGTCGAAGCAGGGTGGGCGGGGACGACGGGTGGTGCCGTCGGCGGCGGGCTCGGGGTCGAGCGGCGATCCCCGGCCCGCCACAGCGCGATGCCGAAGCCGATCAGCACGAGCGGCAACACCAGGCCGCGGTCGAACAGGGCCGGGAACCAACGTGCCGGGCCGAGCGGGCCGTCGAGCAGCCACACCGCACCGACGATGAGCAACCCGATGCCGACCCAGAACAACGGGTCCCGGCTCCAGCCGTCGGCTCGCTGCGGTGTGGCCGCCGAGCGCGGACCGGTCGTCGCATCGGGTGCGTCGTCGGCCGGGATGAAGATCCACCCCAGCAGGTAGGCGACGAGCCCGAGTCCGTTGGTGAACACGGCGGTCACGACGAACAGGATGCGCACGATCACGACATCGACACCGAGGTGGTCCGCCACCCCGGCGGCGACGCCCGCGATCAGGCGTCCCTCCGTACGCCGGCGCAGGGGACGCCGGTCCGGCGTCGACGGTGGTGCGCCCGGAGCCTGCTGGTCGGCCACGTCGCTGATCCTCCGGTCGGGGTCGGTCCACCGGGCAGCGGGGCCCGGACACGGCTCCATGGTGCGCGCGACCGGTGCTCCCGACCATCGGGGAGGACCCTGGCCCGACCCTGAGCCGCCGCCGGACGGTCCGGGTCGGCACCGGATGGAGGGGAGCGCGCTCGTGTGCGACGATCGTGACCACTCCCGGTCACGTCCGACCGGGCCGAAGGTCCTTTCGACAGGAGCCTCCCGCATCGATTCTCACCCCACCTCGAACACCGCCGGCGCGGCCGGGTTCGTCCGCAGCGCCGAGGATCGTGTCGTGGCCGGGGTCGCCGGAGGACTGGCACGACGGCTGGGCGTCGACCCCTTGCTGCTGCGGATCGCCTTCGTGGTGCTGTCGTTGGCGGGTGGCACCGGCGTGCTGCTCTACGGTCTGGCGTGGGTGTTCGTCCCGCTCGACGACACCACCGTCCGCGCACCCCGGCGGGCGGCCACGCTCCAGCAGAGCGCCGCACTGGGGTTGATCGTCCTCGGGCTGCTGCTGTTCCTCCGGCGGCTGGGGCTGTGGTTCGGCGACGGGCTGGTATGGCCGGTGCTCCTCGCCGCGGTCGGCTCGGCGATCGTGTGGCTCCGCAGCGACGACACCGACCGCTCGCGCTGGTCGCGGGCCGCGGGCCGCCTCCCGGGCAGCGCACGGTCCGCCGCCGCATCGAGCCCGGTGTCGCCGGCCCGCGTGGTGGTCGGCACGATCCTCGTCGCCACCGGTGTCGCCGGGTTCCTGGCCGCCAACGAGGGGCTGACGGCGCTGCCCGAGCTCGGGCTGGCCGTCGTCGCCGGCGTCGTCGGCGTCGCCCTGCTGTTCGGCCCGTGGCTGTGGCGGCTGACCGACCAGCTCGGCGTCGAACGTCGGGAGCGGATCCGGCAGGAGGAGCGGGCCGAGCTCGCCGCCCACCTGCACGATTCGGTCCTCCAGACCCTGGCACTGATCCAGCGCTCCGCCGACCACCCGCGCCGGATGGTCGCCCTCGCTCGCCGCCAGGAGCGCGAGCTGCGCAGCTGGCTCTACGGAGAGCAGGACGACCTTGCCGCGCCGGCCACGTTGGACGCGGCCCTGGAGGCGCTCGCCGAGGAGGTCGAGGCCGTCCATGACCTGACGGTCGAGGTCGTCACCGTGGGCGACACGCCGATCGACGAGCGGGTGCGGGCACTGCTGGCCGCCACCCGCGAGGCGTGTGTCAACGCGGCCAAGCACGCCGACGTCACCCAGGTTGCGGTCTACGTCGAGGTCGAGCCGGACACGATCACCGCCTTCGTGCGCGACCGCGGGGTCGGCTTCGACCCGGATGCCGCCCCCGCAGACCGGCAGGGCATCCGGGAATCGATCGTCGGACGGCTCCGGCGCCATGGCGGCCGTGCCGACATATCGTCGTCGCTGGGCGCCGGCACCGAGATCGAGCTCAGCATCCCCCGTCCCCGCCACGACGCCGGCCCGGAGGCCTGACCCGTGACCCGTGCGATCCGCGTGTTCCTCGTCGACGACCACCGCCTGTTCCGCGCCGGCGTGCGCGCCGAGCTCGGGCAGCACGTGACGATCGTCGGCGATGCCGGAGACGTGGACAGCGCGATCCAGGGCATCCGCGCGTCCAAGCCGGACGTGGTCCTGCTCGACGTCCACATGCCCGCCGGAGGAGGCCGGGCGGTCATCGACGCGATGCGGGAGTACGACCCCGACGTGCGGTTCCTGGCCCTGTCGGTGTCCGATGCGGCCGAGGACGTCATCCAGGTCATCCGCGCCGGTGCCCGGGGCTATGTCACCAAGACGATCTCGCCCGAGGAGCTGGTCTCGGCCATCGCCCGAGTCCACCAGGGCGACGCGGTCTTCAGCCCGCGGCTGGCGGGATTCGTGCTCGACGCCTTCGCGGGCGAGCTCCCGCCTGGCGTGTCGAGCGACGATCCCGAGCTCGACCAGCTCACGACCCGCGAGAAGGAGGTGCTGCGCCACATCGCCCGTGGATACACCTACAAGGAGGTCGCGAGCCGGCTGCACATCTCGATCAAGACCGTCGAGACCCAT
>CAZSQF010000381.1:0-2681 GCA_964608935.1 uncultured Actinomycetota bacterium
CGGTCTCGATGATGGTGGCGTTGAAGGTGAGCCGGTCGATGATCGCGGCGCACAGCCGCGGGTCGGTGAAGGTGGCGGCCCATTCGGAGAACGGGGCGTTGGACGCGACCGCGACCGCGGCGCGTTCCTCGCGTACGGTCAGGACCTGGAACAGCAGCTCGGCGCCGCGCGGGTCGAGATGCAGATACCCGAGCTCGTCGATGAGCAGCAGCTCGAGCCGGCCGTAGCGGCCCACGAGGCGCGACAGGGTGCGGTCGTCTTGGGCTTCGACCAGTTCGTTGACCAGCCCGGCCGCGGTGACATACCGCACCGAGCGGCCGGCCTGACAGGCGGCCATGCCGGTGCCGATCAGCAGGTGTGTCTTGCCGGTGCCCGAGTCCCCGAGCAGCACGGTCGGGGTGCCGGTGTCGATGAAGCTGCCGGCGGCCAGAGCGGCGATGGTGGCGGCATCGACCGGCGAGTGGGCGGTGTCGAAGTCGGTCAGGTGCTTGATGCGGGGGAAGCGGGCCTCGCGGATGCGGCGGATGCGGCGCCGTTCGGCCCGGTCGTCGACCTCGGCCACGAGCAGCTCGGCGAGATAGCCGCGGTGGGTGAGCTGGTCACGGGCGGCGGCATCGGCCATCGTCGCGGCCTGGGCCCGCACGGTGGGCAACGCCAGGGTCTTGGCCGCAGCCACGATCGCGGCGTCGGCGGCGGGTTCGGTCAGCCGGCCCATCAGCCGCCTCCCCCTGCCGCTGGTGCGGCGGCGGCGAGCAGCTGGTCGTAGGCGGCCACGTCGGGGGCGGGCCGGTCGTAGCGGGTCAGCTGCCCGATCGGGGCCACCTCGCCGGGCGGGCGGGCATCAGCCCGCCGGCGTGCCTCAACGATGATCGCCTCGGGGTCGATGATCCCGGCCGGGTTCGCCGCCTGCAGCGCGGCGATGATCGCCTCGGCAGGCAGCCGCCGATGGGCCAGCAGCACCTCGATCAGCCTCCGGGTGCCGGCCGCGTCCCCCAGCCGCCGTCGCGCCGCATCCCAAAACGCCTGATGCGCGGCGGTGAACGCCCCGGAGGCTCGCGCCTGGGCCAGCGGCGTAGCGCCGGGCAGCGCGCCCGGCTTGTGCACCAGGATCTCCAGATAGTGATCCAGCATCAGCGTCTGGGTGTGCTTGTGCAGCGACCGCGGATGGGTCGCCGCCACCCGCCCGGCCGCATCCAGCACCGCAAGCTCGGCCGCCCCGAGCTTGACGGTCAGCTTGCGGGCGTGCAGCCGGGCCGGCACCGAGTAGTAGGCCTGCCGCACACAGATCCGGGACTTGTGGTCCACCGTGCACCTGAGCTCGACCGCCACATCGAACCCCTCGTCGGGCAGCGGCCCCAGATGCGGCGCCTCGAGCGCGAAATGCTCACCCACCGTGACATGCCGCCCGTCGATGGTCGGCCGCCCCGAGATCACCCGGGCGTCATCGACCACATCCGCCGCCGCGATCAGCCCGTTGAGCTCGGCCAACGTGTCGACCTCGGGCAGCGGCACCAGATGGTTGCGGCGGAACCGGCCGATCTCGCCCTCCACCCCGCCCTTCTCATGGGCCCCTTTCTCGCCAGGCAGACAGAAGAAGGAGTCGAAGCCGTAATGGGACCGCAGCGCCACAAACGTCTGGTTCTCGAACCGCTGCCGGCCCAGCAGCACCTTGACCACCGCCGGGCGGAGGTTGTCGTAGCGGATCCGGGCCGGCACCCCGCCAAGATGGGCGAACGCAAGGTTGTGGCCCTCGTAGAACGACTCCCCGCACTCGTTGCCGAACGCCCAGTGAAACGCCCGCCCCGACGCCGACAGCCGCATCACGAACATCCACAGCCGCACCCGCTCACCCCCCAGCCGGACGTGGAACTCGCCGAAGTCGACCTCGGCCTCCGCCCCCAACCCATGCTCCTGGGGCACCGCGACCTCGGCGGCCGCGCCTGCCAGCTCGAGCTTGACCTCCCGCACGAACTCGCGCACCGTGGACTCGGCCACGCTGGCGCCATGCTCGCCAACCAGCCGCTCCCACACCCGATGCGCCGTGTGCCGCTGCTTTCTCGGCACCTGCAGGTCGGCTTCCAGCCAGCCCCGAATGATGGCCTTGTACGGGCCCAGCTTCGGCGACTCGCGCACCGGCAAGACCCGAGGCGGCGGCACCGGCGACGCCAACGCCTGACGCACCGTGCGCCGATGAACCCGATACTTCTTCGCCAGCGCATGGATCGACAGGCCCTGCCGCCTGTCACGACGTATCTTCTCGAACAGCTCCACCCTCGACATCTCCCTGCCTTGTTCGGCGACCTTCGACAGTCACGGAACGTAGGCATCGACGGTTCGGGGGTGGGGCCACTTCAAACCATCAAAGTGGTCCCAGGGGGGCCACTTCAGACTGTCATTCCCATCCCTCGGACGTCTGCTGCCCGAGGTGGCATGATCGCGGGTGAGGCCGGAACGTTTACGAGGGCGAAAGAGTGCTGACCATCCGGGAGATCCGCCTCGAAGAGTACGACGACGTCGGGGCGCTGCTCCTTGCTGCGTACGACGCCGCTGGGCCGTTCGACGAGCACTATCGCGAATTCCTGCGCAACCCTGCGGGATGGGTGGGCGGCGCCACGGCGGTGTGGGTCGCTGCGGGCGGCGACGATGAGCCGATCGGCACGGTGGCATTCGTGCTCCCGGGC
>CAZSQF010000382.1:0-2679 GCA_964608935.1 uncultured Actinomycetota bacterium
TTCGACGTTGTGCACGGCTGCCTGACCGATCCGGAACAGCGCGAGCTCGGTGTCCGCGGGGAGCCGCCGCGACGTGCCTTCGACGGCCAGCGAGACGGCGAGGGCGCTGCGCTGCCGCACATCGTCGACCAGGGCCTCGAGTGCCGACACCAGGCCGAGATCGTCGAGGACCGGGGGGCGTAGGTCCCGGCTGAACCGGCGCAGGCCGGCCAGCGTGACGCTGGTCAGCTCCTGGAGCTGTGCGAGTTGGGCAGGGACGGGACGCGTGGCTCCGAGGTGCATCGAGACCGTGTCCAAAGCTCGCCGGATGGCGACGAGGTTCTGGGCGGCCTCGTCGTGCAGCTCACGGGAGATGCGCTTGCGTTCCTCCTCCTGAGCCCGCGTGACCAGGCGTGCGTAGGAGCGAACACGGTCGTGCTCGAGTTCCTTGAGGCGTGCGTTGGCGAGCGCGATGGCGAGGTGTGCCGTCGCCCGGGCCTCGGAAGGGCCACCCCACCTGGGCTGGATACTGGGCTAGCATTCGAGGCATGGACGACTACCACCGGCGGGTCATCAACCGCCTGAAGACGGCGCGAGGCCACCTCGACGGGATCGTGCGCATGGTCGAGGAGGACGCCTGGTGTCCCGAGATCATGAAGCAGCTGTCGGCCGTGCAGGGAATGCTGGAGGGCACCAGCCGTGAGGTGTTCCGCCACCACCTCGAGACCCATGTCGCTGCCGCCGTCCGCGAGGGGAACACCCAGGAGGTCGTCGACGAGCTGATGGAGACGCTCAAGTACGACAAGCGCGTGCTGCGTGCCGTACCCGAGGCGGAAGACGCCTGAATCGGGAGCGTTGGAAGCGCCCCTTCTCGAGCCGTGAGTCCCCGCCGGCTCGAAGCCGTGACGGGATCGGGTTCAGGTTGCGATCGCCCGTGCCCTGGCCAACCGTCCTGCGGTGATCCTGGCCGACGAACCCACCGCGAACCTCGACTCCAAGATCGGCCACGAGATCGCACGGCTGCTGCGCCACGCTGCCACGACGAGCACCGCAGCGTCGCGATCGTCAGCCACGACACGCGTCTGACGGACATCGCCGACCGTGTGCTGTGGCTCGAGGACGGCCAGTTCAAGGCGATGAGCGAACTGGCCACCGACCCGGTGTGCGGCATGTCCGTCGAGCCGCTCCGACAGGCCCCACTACCGCCACGACGGGACCACCTGGTTCTTCTGCTCGCCGGCGTGCCGCGAGGAGTTCGCTGCGGGCTCCGACGGCTTCGCCCGCGCCCGGCCGACAGCCACCGGGTAGGTGCCAGGCGCGACGTCGTGCTGCATGCCCTGTCACCGACCCGGGCAGAGCCGAGGAGGGGACCTTCTACCCTACCCCGGGTGGGGTGGGAAGGTGATCCTGGGTCCCATCAGGCAAGAAGGGCGATGAATGGGTGGACTGGAGCTGCTGGCAGTGCTGGCCGGGGCGCTGCTCATCGCGGGGCTGGCGTGGTACTTCTTCGGGCCGAAGGAGGCCATGAGGGCGCGGCTGCTCGACGGTGTGCAGCAGGTCGAGGTCACGGTCAAGGGCGGCTACTCCCCCGACGTGATCCGGGTGACCCAGGGTGTGCCCGTGCGGCTGGTCTTCGACCGGCAGGAGGCCGGCGAGTGCACCTCGACGGTGGTGTTCCCCGACTTCCGGCTGTCGCGCCACGTGCCCGCCAACGGCACGGCGACCGTGGAGCTGACCCCGACCGAGGCGGGCGAGTTCGGCTTCGCGTGCGGGATGAACATGGTGCGCGGCACGCTGGTGGTCGAGCCGGCCGGGACGGATGGGGCGGCGCTGGCCGACGATCTGCCCGCCGCGGCAGACGGGGCCGAACCGGCGGCGGACGGGGCTGGCACGACCGGCGGCCCAACCGCATCACGGCTGGAGCGGGCCGAGTTCGCGCTGGTGGACACCGCGACGTGCGCGTCGTGTGTGGCGACCATCGAGGGCGCGATCGGCACCCTGCCCGGCATCGGCACCGTCGGCGTCAATCTCGCGACCGGGCGGGTCACCGTCAGCTTCGACCCGGACCGGGTCGACACGTCGGCGATCGCGGCGACGTCGGCCACCGCCGGCTACCGGCTGCGGCTGCTCGACGAGCACGCGGGCCTCGAGGACACGGGTGACGAGGAGGCGACGGAACGGCGGGCGGAGATCCGCGATCTCGGCCGGCGGGTGCTGCTCGGCGCGCTGCTCACGCTGCCGACCGTCTACGCGGTCATGGCGGGCGAGCTGTTCGGGCTGCCGGTGCCCGAATGGATGCACGACGCGTGGGTGCAGCTCGCACTGATCGCACCGGTGTTCGTCTACACCGGCTGGCCGATCCACCGAACCGGCTGGGCGGCGCTGCGCCGCCGCACCGCCGACATGAACAGCCTCATCACGCTGGGCACGATCGCCGCGTTCGCCTACAGCCTGGCCGTCACCGTCGCGCCTGAGCTGTTGCCCACCGATCTGCGTGCCGTGTACTACGAGGCGGTCGGGGTGATCATCACCCTGATCCTGCTCGGCCGGCTGCTCGAGATGCGCGCCAAGGCCGGCACCGGCGAGGCGATCAAGAAGCTGATCGGCATGCAGGCCAAGACCGCCCGCGTGCTGCGCGACGGCGAGGAGGTCGAGGTCCCGGCCGACGAGGTCGTGCCTGGCGACATCGTCCTGGTGCGG
>CAZSQF010000383.1:0-2672 GCA_964608935.1 uncultured Actinomycetota bacterium
TAGCTCTGGGCCTGGCCAAACGAGCCATCGAGGAGATGGCGAGCTCCGCCAAGGGCCGGCGCCGGGGAGAAATCCCGGCCCTCGACGAGCATCCGCTGTTCCAGTCTGAGTTCGTACGCGTCGACGCGGAGTACCGGGCCGCCCGCGCCCTTGTCCTCAACGCCTACCAGGAGATCTGGGGTGCCGCCACTGAAGCACGCGTGACGGACCTGCACACCGCCCGAATCGAGCAGGCGGACCTTCACCTGCACAGAGCCCTCCGCGACATCGTATCAACAGCGTCACTGTGGGCCGGCTCAGACGCCATCCCCGAGGACGGTATCTTCGCCAGGCTCAACACAGACACGTCCATCGCGGTCAATCATCTCCTCCTCAGCCCCCACCAGGCCGCCAAGGTCTCCCCCCAGCTGCTCGAAGCAACCCTGACCGACCCCACGACCGACTCCTGACCCACACCTCTGACCCTATTTCGGGTTCCTCCTGGTTGATCCGTGGATCGGTTCGTGCCCGTCCTGGCAGTGAGGGGCGGTGACCGCCGAGGGCGAGCATGGCCAGGGCGATCAGCGCCTCGGGGAACTTGAACCCGTAGGCGAACCTGGTGAGCACGCGGATCTTGGTGTTGGTGGACTCGACCAGGCCCTGGGACAGACCGTGGTCGAGGGTCGCGTCGGTCGCGGCACGGTGCTTGCGGATCCGTCGTTGCAGCGCCACGAACGAGGGGATGCGGCAGCGCTGGGCCCAGGCGATCCACCGGTCCAGGGCCTCCTTGCCGGCCTCGCCCTTGAGCACGAACACCAGCCGGAGCGGCCGCATCGGCTCCGCCATGCGTTCGGGTCGAACCTTGCGGATGCCGGCCGGAGCCTGGACGAGATCGCGTCGCTGCTCGGTCACGTGTCGATGGCGTCGTCGCAGGTCTACTTGCATCCGGACCCGGTACGGCTGCGCGACGCAGTTGAACGGGTGCCTGGCCCTCGATCTGGCACGGAGACCGCGCCATGACGACGGCGCTGCCGCTTTTAGCCGCGTCGACGAGGACGTCCAACGTCACGTCGATGGTCGCGTATGTGGTCGCCGACCCGCCGGTCCTGGAGCCGCGCACCGTCCCGAGCGCCGCGCTGATCGACCCGGCCTTCGTTGCCGAGGTGGGGTGGGCTCCGGTGGCCCGGCCGCTGTCGCCCCGGCGGAGCATCCGCTGCTGGGTCGGCCGGTGTGTCGCGCGGCAGGCTGCGCGGCCACGGCGACCATGGCCGACCGCGTCTGCGTGTGGTGCCGTGCTCGGCTTGCCGAGGCTGGCCTTGATGCTGAGCAGCTGGACCAGCTGCCTGTACGGGTACGCCCTTGCGGGGCCCGTGGCCGTGTGTCGTGGACGGGTGCCGACGCACGTGGGAGTCGGCCCGCACCGGGTTGTGTCGGACCCGTCAGGAGCTGGCCCGGTCGCTGCGGGTCGACGCCGAGCAATTCCTCGTGCTGCCGCAGGCTCGGCCGCTGGAGGCGCTGCCGCTGTGTGAGGTCACGGCGTGTGAGCGGCAGCGCCGCCATCCCGACGGCGGCTACCGCGAGGCGCACCAGCAGCGACTGCGGCAGGCCCGCGACCTCGCGGCAGATGGGTTTGACGAGGACCGGTGGCAGTAGATGACCCAGCCCGCGGTGGCCCGGGCGGGCAGGTGTCCCTTCGTGGCCTGCCGATGCTGGTGCTCGTCGAGCTGCTGTTCGGGTTGCAGCAGCGCTGCCGGCTCGATGGGGTCAAGACCAAGGACGCTGACCTGCGTTTGTGGTGCAACCAGCTCCGTGCCCGGCAGGTGGCCTCGGCGGCCGACCATGGCCTGGCGGGCGACGCTGTAGGGACGTTCCAGGTGATGGTCAACGCGATCTCGCCCTCGCCGGCCGGGCCCTGGCGACCCCGGAGATTGAGGCCGGCAAGGACCTGTGGGACGTGGTCGTGTTCGACCACCACGGCACCGTGGACTTCAGGGGCCTGTGGTCGCAGCGGTGGCTGCGTGAGGCCGCCAAGCGGTGTGAAGCGGCCGCCGATCTGCCCAAACGCAAGATCCGTCCCGGACGTCGCACCTCCGGTGGGCTCGCGGTCCGTCATCACATCGGCTGCCTGGAGCGGCTCTCCCAGGTGCTGGTGCTACGAGCCGACCACGGCGAGATCCCGACCGCACTGTCGCGCACCGACATCGACGTCTTCTTGAACCGGCTGGCGTTCCTCGAGGCGGCCGGGGAGAGTCGCCGACGCCTAGACTAGACCGCCATTAGCCGTGCGCGAGATCTACCGGATCGCCGATCCCGACCTGGCGCTGGACTGGGTGCTCGAGCTTGCCGCCGCCCTCGACGACCGCATCTACGGCCCTGAGATCCGACGGCTCGGACGGACGCCCCGACGGTGGGCGCCACAGATCGCCGCGTGGCACGCCTCCGGGGCATCGAACGGCCCGACCGACGCAACACAATCTGGGCGAAGAGGATCAAGCGGGTCGCGTTCGCACCAACTGGATCCACTGGCGCATCCGCGTTCTGCTCTACGCGGGCGTTCCCGACTGGTCGAAGCTGGCCACCATCACCCCGTCAGCCCCGTGAACTTCCGAAAAGCCACGATAGGCTCTCTGGTGATCGTTCGATACAGCCGTTGATGCGTGAAGGAGAGCTTGGATGGACCGAGGCATGACTCC
>CAZSQF010000384.1:0-2659 GCA_964608935.1 uncultured Actinomycetota bacterium
TCAACGCCGAGCACCTCGCGCTGCGTGAGCGCGTGGCGATGATCGACCTCACCGCGTTCACGGTGTTCGACGTCAAGGGGCCCGGCTCGCTCGACTACCTCAACCGTATGACGGTCGCCAACATGGACCGGCCGGCCGGACGCATCATGTACACGCCCGTGCTGACCTACAACGGCGGGTTCCGCAGCGACCTCACGGTCGTTCGGCTCGGGTGGGACCACTTCCGGATCATCACCGGTGGCGCCGACTGGGGTCGTGACCTCAAGTGGTTCACCGATCACCTCCCCGAGGACGGCTCGGCCCAGCTCGCCGACGTCACCAACGCCTGGACCACGGTCGGCGTGTGGGGCCCGCGAGCGCGCGACATGATGTCGACGGTCACCAGCCACGACCTGTCCAACGACGCGTTCCCGTTCGGCAGCGCCCAGTGGGTCGAGATCGACGGCGTGCGCACGCTGATGGTGCGCATCTCCTACGTCGGTGACCTCGGCTGGGAGATCCACGCGCCGATGGAGCAGGGCCAGCGGCTGTGGGACGTGCTGTGGGAGGCGGGCCAGCCCTTCGGCGTGGTGCCAGCCGGCGGTGGCGTCTACGGCACCACCGGCCGGATCGAGAAGGGCTACCGCCTGATGGGCGCCGAGCTCGAGTCCGAGTACAACCCCGTCGAGGCCGGCCTCGCGTTGCCCAAGGTCAAGGCGGCGGACTTCATCGGTAAGGAGGCCTACCTCAAGGCACGTGAGGAGGGCCCGACCGCGGTGATGTGCACGCTGACGGTCGAGGACCACACGTCGAAGTCGGGCATCAAGCGCTTCCCGCAGGGCGGGGAGCCGATCCTGACCCCCGACGGCAAGCGCATCGAGGACCGCCACGGCCGGCCGTGCTACGTCACGACCGCCGGCAGCGGCCCGTCGGTGGGCAAGCACCTGCTGCTCGCCTACCTCCCGGCCGACCTGGCCGAGGTCGGCGCCGACTTCCTCGTCGAGTACATGGGCGAGCACTACCCGGTCAAGGTCGGTTCCAACACCCGCAACGGCGTGTTCGACCCCGACGACGCCCGCATGAAGGCCTGAGCATGAACATCCTGGTGTGCGTCAAGCGCGTGCCGGCGCCGGGGGCCAAGATCGTGCTGACCGCCGACGGCCAGGCGATCGACACGAAGCACCTCGGCTTCACCGTCAGCCCGCACGAGGAGTGCGCCGTCGAGGAGGCCGTCCAGCTGGTCGAGCGCCACGGCGGTAGCTCGACCGTCCTCACGCTCGGGCCGGAGGTGGCCGAGGAGCAGCTGCGCACCGCCATCTCCATGGGGATCGACCACGGCGTGCTCGTCGAGATCGACGACGACGAATGGGACCCGGAGGCGACCGCACGGGCGCTGGCCGGGGCGATCAGGACGCTCGAGGACGACGGCGGCCCCTTCGACCTCATCCTGTTCGGCAACGAGTCGGCCGACGCCGGCAACTACCAGGTCGGGATCCGGGTCGCGCACGCCCTCGGGCGGCCGGTCGTGGCCGGCATCAAGGGCATCGAGGTCGGCGACGCCGTGACCCTGCGCCGCGGCCGCGCCGCCGGGTTCGAGCTCCAGTAGCTGCCGACGCCGGCGATCGCCGCGGTCAAGGAGGGCATCAACCTGCCTCGCTACCCGGCAATGCGCGGTCGGCTGCTGGCCAAGAAGGCCGACATCCGTCGCATCGAGCCCGAGCGGGCGCCGGGGGGCCTGACCACGGTCGGGCTGCGCCACCCCGAGCAGCAGGTGAGCGAGACCGCCATCCTCGGCCACGGCGCGGACGCGGCACCCAAGGTGGTCGATCTGTTCGAGGAGGTGGGGCTGCTATGACGGTGCTCGCGCTGCTGACCCGCGAGGACGGCGTCCTCACCAAGGGGGCGCTGGAAGCGCTCACCCTCGCGCGCGGCCTGGCCGAGGCCGAGGGCGTGCCCCTCGAGGCGGCCACGGTCGGAGCGGTCGGTGACCCCACCGCGGCCCAGGCCGGCAGCTATGGCGCGACGACTGTGCACGCCATCCTGCACGACCTCCTCGACGACTACGCACCCGACGCCTACGCCGACGCCATCGTCCAGCTGGTGGAGGCCCGCGACCCGCGCGTCGTCGTGGGCCCCGGTACCGATCGCGGTGCCGAGGTCATGGCCCACGTCGCAGCCCGCACCGACCTGCCGCTGGCCGCGAACACCATCGCTGTGATGGCCTCGGACGGCGGCTGGGAGCTGACCCGCGTGCGGTGGGGCGGGGTGCTGCTCGAGGACGCCCGGCTCGAGGCGTCACGCGGCCTGTTCACGGTCGCGCAGCACCAGATCGCGCCGACGCCCGCGGACTCGCCCGCGGACGCCACCATCGAGACCTTCGCGCCCGAGCTCGACGAGTCGGCCACGGTGACCCGGATCCGCGACCGCGCCACCGAGGCCGCCGGCATCAGCCTGGCGACCGCCCCGGTGGTGGTGTCGGGCGGACGGGGTGTCGGCAGCGCCGAGGGCTTCGCGGTGCTCGAGGAGCTCGCTGCCCTGCTCGGCGGGGCGGTGGGCTGCTCCCGGGTCGCGACCAACAACGGTTGGCGCTCGCACAACGACCAGGTCGGCCAGACCGGCACCCGCGTCGCCCCCGACCTCTACATCGCCTGCGGCATCAGCGGCGCGACCCAGCACTGGG
>CAZSQF010000385.1:0-2654 GCA_964608935.1 uncultured Actinomycetota bacterium
GGCTGGCCGACGCCGGTGAGGTGGCGGAGTTCCGCACCCGCCACCTGGACCACTACGTGGCGCTGGCGGAGGCCGCCGCGGGCCATCTGCGCAGCCACGAGTCGCAAACTTGGCTGGCGCGGCTGGACGACGAGCTGGGGAACCTGCGCGCGGCGATGGACTGGGCGCTGGCGTCGGGTCAGCCCGACAAGCAGCTGCGCATCAGCGGCGCGCTGCTGAGCTACTGGATGCTGCGCAGCCTGTACGCCGAGGTCCGGCTGCGCATGTTGGCGGGGCTGGAGGCATCGGCAAGCGACCCACGCGTGCGAGGACGTGCGCTGTCGACGGCGGCGCTGGTCAGCCTGATGGCCGGCAACTACCGCGCCGCCCAGACCCTCGCGCGCGAGGGCGTGGACCTCGGCCGCCAGTTGGGCGACACTCGCGCGCTCCAGCAGTGCCTGATGTTCCTGGGCTGGTCGGAGCTCTGGCTCGGCGAACACGGGTTGGACCACCTGGAGGAGGCCCGGCGGCTGGCCGAGGAACTCGACGACGCGCTGCTCCAGCGGCTGTCCTGGTTCTACCTGGCGGTGGTGCGCCACAAGTTGCTGCGCCTGTCGGACGCCGAGGCCTGGTTCGATCGGGTGTTTGCTGCAGCCGAGGCGGCCGGTGATCGGTACACCCAGGGCGTCACCGGCTTCTTCCACGGCCTGGCGTACGCCCACGATGGTCGGCTGGACGAGGCGGCCAGGCTGCTGGACCGCGCGATCGCCCTCAATAAGGGGATCGGCAACGAGACGTTTCTCGCGTTCAGCCTCGGTGGGCTGGCCTACACGCAGGCACTGCGCGGGCGGCGCGCCCAAGCGTCGGACATGATCGGCGAGGCCCGTGCGGTGGCGCGGCGCGTCGGTCATAACGTCGACGTGTTCACCAGCTCGGTCGAGGGCGCCATCCGTGTGGCCCTCGGCCAGGTGGAGGAAACCGACCTCTTGGCCAGTGCGGCCGAAAGCTTTCGGGCCATGGGCGCTCTGTATGGCGTGGCGTGGTGCATGTGGTGGGCGGCCGAGGCGTCGCTGTCCCGCAACGACCCCGCGGCGGCGCGTCCGGCGGTGCAGGAGGCGCTGGCGATCAGCCAGCGGGGCGGGTTCCGCTACCTCGTGCCGAACGTGCTGCGCTTGGCCGGGCGGTTGGCCTTGCTGGACGGCAACCCTGTGGACGCGGCCGACCCCCTCCACGAGGCCCTGACCATCGTGCTCGACCGCGACAACCCGTTGGGCACCGTGCAGATGCTGGAGGCGCTGGCCGAGGTGGCCGCGTCGGAGGAGGACCACACCCGGGCCGTCCGGTTGCTGGCCACCGCCGAGGCCGAGTCCGCCCGTCACAACTTCGCCCGCATCCCGCAGTACGCAGACGTGCTGGACGCGGTGCTCGAGCGTGCCCGTGCCACCCTGGGCGACGAGGGTTTCGACTCCGCTTGGGTCGAGGGCACCGGCCTGTCGCTGGAGGATGCGGTCGCCTACGCGCGACGCGGTCGCGGTAAGCGTCGCCGACCCGACACCGGCTGGGACAGTCTGACCCCGTCCGAGCTCGAGGTCGTGCGTCTGGTCACCGAGGGCCTGTCCAACCCGCAGGTCGCGCAGCGCCTTTTCGTGTCGCGCAACACGGTCAAGACGCACCTGTCGAGCATCTACTCCAAGCTCGCCATCGCCTCCCGCGCACAGTTGGCCTCCGAGGCGACCCGCCGCGGTTTCTCACCCAATCCCGAGGCGCAGGATCACCCAGCCGGGTGAGGTTGTCCGCGCCGCCCTTCGGCATCGTGGAGTTCGAGGCCGCCCAGCGGCCGACTCACGGAAAGGAGAGGCCGTGCGACGTGCAAGCGACCCGAAGAACGAGCGGCTACGGACCGTCGAGCTGTTCGCGCACTTGAGCGACCATGACCTGCGTCGCGTCGGGCGTCTGGTCTCCGAGGCCACCCGCCCGGCAGGGACGGTGCTGATCGAGCAGGATCGGCACGCGGCGGAGGCATTCGTGATCCTCGCTGGCAGGGTGTCGGTGGTGCGCGACGGCCATGAGCTGGCCCAGCTGGGCCCGGGGGCGGTGGTCGGCGAACTGTCCCTGCTCGACCGCGGGACGCGATCGGCCACCGTGGTCGCGGCCACGGACGTGGAGGCACTCGTCCTCAGCGAGCAGGAGTTCCACCAACTCCTGAACGAGCAGCCAACCGTCGGCCACCGGCTGCTGCGCGAAGTCGGGCGGCGTCTGCGGGCCGCTGACGACGCCCTCACGGAGGCGAGCAGCACGTTCTCGCGGCAGCCCGCGTGGCTTCACGTCTTGGAACATCCCGACCCGTGGATCCGGTCAGGGTCCTAGCCGAGGTACGCGACTTCGTCCAGCGACTCCGATGAGCTGCCCTGGGCGCAATTCGTCGCCAGGCGATGACTTGGCTCAGAAGGGATTGCACGTCGGTCACGTTCGAGACGCCATCCGCCCGTCCAACCAAGCTTCGGCGAGGGATCCAACGCGATACAGACTCGTGATGCCGTCCAGCTTCACGCTTTCGCGGACGACCGAGAAGTGGGGGTCCGAGGATGTCCGCGCCGCCGGGCGCTGGGGCCCAATGGGTGAGCAGGGGGCGCACTCGCTGTCATACGGACCGGGTCGAAGAACGCACTATCCAG
>CAZSQF010000386.1:0-2651 GCA_964608935.1 uncultured Actinomycetota bacterium
GGGGTCCTCGATGCCGGCCTCGACCATCGCACGGCGCACCCCCTCGGCGACCTTCTCGACCATGGCGGGACGCCCGATGTCCTCGGGCAGCAGGACGTCCGACATGGCGATGCCGACCGTCAACCGGGCGTCGTCGGTGTCCTCGCCGGCCTCGGTGGGGACACGCGCGAAGACCGTGGCGTGCGGGCAGATGACGCCGTCGCACCCGCCCGACCACGCCATCGGGATGTCCTTGACGGCGTCCTCGGACCGGCTGCCCCGCTCGAGCAGCACCCCACGGAACGCCTGGTCGGCCAGGATCCGGGTGTAGTCGTTGACGCCGCCGTTGCCCTCGGTCTTGCCGATAACGGCGACGACGTCGTCGGCGGCGAACACCCCCTGGTCGATCAGTTCGGCCAGGCCTGACGCGTCGGTGACGCTTTTGATCTCGACCTTGCGGACCTCGAAGGGCATCGGTGGCCTCTCCCGGGACGTCGACAGCTCGTGCGCCGGACGCGGCGCACCCCCGACGCTAGTCGGACGGGCACGCTCGCTTCCATGTGGACTTCCGACGACGGAACCACCCCTCCGGTAGTGTCCTCTGCCAATGCTCTGGGAGAGTCCTGCGTGCCCGCGACCCCGTCGAAGGCCTCGGACGCGTCGGCCGGCGCGGCCTCCCTGCCGCTGGCCGAGGTCCTGACCACCCCGGTCCTGGTCGGCTCACGTGTGCTGGCCGGCGCCGACGGGCTGGAGCGGCTCGTCGAGCGCCTGAACGTCATGGAGGTGCCCGACATCCGGCGGTGGGTCAAACCGCGCGAGTTTCTGCTCACGACCGCCTACCCGCTGCGCAACCATCCCGAGGAGCTGACCACGCTCGTCGCGGACCTCGACACCGCCGGGCTGTCGGGGATGGGGATCAAGCTCGGGCGCTACCTCGACGCACTGCCCGACGAGATGCTCGCGGTGGCCGACGAACGCGGCTTCCCCATCGTGCAGCTGCCCGCGGGGGTCACGTTCGACGACATCCTGAACGACGTGCTGACAGCGATCCTCAACCGGCAGGCGAAGCGTCTCGCCCGCTCCGAGCACATCCACCGCGCCTTCCTCCAGATCGTCCTGCGCGGCGAGGGCCTGCCCGAGATCGTCCGGGACCTGGCCGACCTGCTCGACAGCCCGGCCGCGATCCTGTCGCTCGAGGGCAAGGTGCTCGCGGGGGCGCGGCTGGACGAGCTCGGGGTCGACGCCGCGGCACCGGTCACGGTGGACGTGGCGACGGGCTCCGCCCGGGCCGGCAACCGCCGGCTGGCGTGCGCCGCCGTGGCGATCTCGGCCGGCGCCCGGGTGCACGGGCACGTGGTGTCGCTGGCGCAGGAGGAGACCTCCGCCGACGACCTGGTCGCCCTCGAGAACGCCGCCACCGTGGCCGCACTGGCCATCACGAAGCAGATGGAGGTCCAGGCGGTCGAGGACAAGTACCGCTCGGACCTGATGCACGACCTGTTGCGCGGGGCCGACGACCGGGACGACGCGCTGCGGCGCGCCAAGGGCTTCGGCTGGGACCTCGATCGCCGCATGATCGTGCTCGTGGTCCGGCTCGACGACCCGCCGGAGATGGTCGTGCCCGACGAGGTGACGCGACGTGCCCCGCTGGCCACCACCGTGCGCCAGCTCGTCACCGACCGGGACCCGGAGGCCGCGGTGGTGCGGTTCAGCCGCGAGGTCGTGATCCTGACCGCGGCGTTCGAACCACCCGACGGACGCCTCCGGGGCACCGCCTTCGCCCGCCAGCTCGCCCAGGAGGCGAGCCGGCTCGTCGACACATCGGTCTCGGCCGGGCTCTCGCGACCCGTCCACGACATCGCCGAGATCCCCCGTGGCTACGACCAGGCGTCCCGGGCGCTCGCGATCGGCCGGCGCATCGAGGGCCGGGGCGCCGTCGCCCACTTCGACGACCTCGGCGCCTACCGGTTGCTGTCGCTGGTCGACGACCGCGCCGAGCTGCGCTCCTTCGCCGACGAGGTGCTGGGCGAGCTGGCCCGCGACGACGAGACCGCGACCGACCTTCGCCGCACGCTCCAGGTGCTGCTCGAGACCGGCGGCAATGTGGCCGAGGCGGCCCGGCGGCTGCACTTCCACTACAACACGCTGCGCTACCGGATCGACAAGCTCGAGGGCATCGTCGGGCCGTTCACCACCGATGCGCGCACCCGGCTCGACGTCCATCTGGCGCTGCTGGTGCTGTCGATGCGGGGCCTGGATACCCGCTGAGCCGGCTCAGCGGGCGGCGGTGATCTCGGCCGCGAGCCGGTCGAGGACGTCCTTGGCGTCACCGAACAGCATCACGGTGTGGTCGCGCTCGAACAGCTCGTTCTTGATCCCGGCGTAGCCGGGCGACAGGCTGCGCTTGATCACGAACACCCGACGGGCACGACCCACCTCGAGGATCGGCATGCCCGCGATCGGGCTGCCGGGCTGGTCGTTGGCGGCCGGATTGACGACGTCGTTGGCCCCGACCACGATCACCACGTCGGTCTGGGCGAAGTCCTGGTTGATCTCCGACATCTCGAACAGCTGCTCGTAGGGCACCTCGGCCTCGGCGAGCACGACGTTCATGTGGCCCGGCATGCGCCCGGCGACCGGGTGGATCGCGAACCGCACCTCGACGCCACGGG
>CAZSQF010000387.1:0-2648 GCA_964608935.1 uncultured Actinomycetota bacterium
GGGCGGTGACCACGACCCCGTGGACGACCAGGAGGTCCAGCCCGGCCTCCAGGGCAGCGCGGTGGTAGCGCTCGACCTTGCCAGGTGTGAGGCTCCCTGCGGCCAACCCGGTGGCCTTGAGCTCCTCCACCCGCCGGCCGATCAGCTCCTCCTTCACTGGCTCGGCGTACAGGGCCTGAAGCCGTTCCGTGGCCGTCGATCCGGGCTCGAGCCCGGCGATCTCGGCCAGCACCTCCTCGGGATCCTCGTAGCGGGTCCACAGCCCTTCGAGGCTGAGCACCCCGAGCGACCCGAGCTCGGCCAGCAGACCGGCCGTGGTCGGCGAGGTGACCGCGTCGAGCGGGGCTCCGAGCACGGGCAGCGCGAGCGGGTACGCGTCGAGCTGCCAGGACACGTCGACCAGCTCGGGCGCGCGAGTGCGCCGGCTCGGCACGAGCGCGACGTCCGCCAGCTCGTAGCCGACCCGGGCACGCCGTGATCCACCGATCGTGGTTTCCAGCACCGTCAACGCACTCCAGCTCGCGGGGGCCGGGGCAGCGTAGTGCCGCCCCGAAGTTGGCAAGTCGTCATACGCTCCCAGCTGGTGGGAGCAGCGGATGAAGAGACTGGAACGCATGCCTTCCGCCGCCGGGCTGTGGCGGCGGGGAACGGGCGCGGTTCGTCGTCGACCGGCGAAGGCCGCCAGCGCCGGCTGGCTGGCGTTCACCGTGGCGCTGGTCGCGACGCTCACTCGCGACCTCGCGCTGACCGTCGCCTTCTTCGCGCTCGCCAGCGCCGGCTTTCTGTTGGCATTCGCTGCATCCACCGCCTACCGGGTCATCCGGCAACGCCGCATCAGATCCCGGAGCGGGGGTCGGCGCGAAGCAGACGCGCCGACCCCGACACGTGCCGCCGATGCCCGGACGACCGCCAGGCCGGACCCGGTGGCACCGCAGGTCGCGCGTCTCTGGATGGGCTTCACCGAGGAAGGCGTGTCTGGGCTCAAGGACCTATCCGTCGACCCGACGGTGACTGCGGCGGTCCGCGCCCAGGCGTTCCTGCAGCTCGCCCGCTGGCATCTGGCGGAGGGCAGGTTCGACACAGCGTACGAACACATCGTGCTGTCAAGGGTCGCTTCTGGAAACAGGCGTCCACAGCGGGAGCAGCCAGCCCTTGAGGTCGACGCGCTGATGGCCCGGGGCGATATTGCGGCTGCACGCCACGCTCTCCTGACACTGCTGGACCGAAAGCCAGCCCAGCCGAACCTGCTTGTGCGCCTTGCGAACACGTACGTGGAGCACGAGGGAACCGAGTCCGCTACCGAGGACGACGTGCGGCTGGAACTGATCAACCGGATCTACACCGGGGGCGGCTTCGCCCTGATCGCGAAGCAAGACCCCTCGGCACCGCTGGCCTTCGACAACCTCACGATGGTCGGTCCAGCCAACACGGACGGTGGCCCGACCGTAACGGTGTTGGTGCCCGCGTACAACGCCTCCAAAACGGTGTCGACCGCGATCCACTCGCTGCTGGCACAGTCGTGGCAGGATCTCGAGATCCTCGTCATCGACGACGCCAGCGGGGACGACACGGCGGACGTGATCGCCCGACTTGCCGACACCGACGACCGCGTACGGCTTCTGAAGCTGGACACCAACGTCGGGGCCTACGCCGCCCGAAACCACGGGCTGAGGCACTCAACGGGCTCGTTCATCACCGTGCACGATGCCGACGACTGGTCCCACCCGCAGAAGATCGAGACCCAGGTTGGGGCGCTCATGGCCGACGAGGACGCGATCGCGACAATGTCGAGCTGGGTACGAGCCGACGAGCGCCTGCGCTTCTGCGGCCAAACCCGACCCACCACACGCATCATCCAGGGCAACTACTCGTCCCTCATGTTCCGCCGGGACATCATCGACGACGTCGGCTGGTGGGACGACGTTCGGGCTTCAGCGGACGTCGAGTTCTTCGAACGCCTCATCGCCTTCTACGGCCAATCCGCAATCCACGCCTGCGCACCCGACATCCCGCTCGCGTTCGGTCGCCGCACAGGCGACTCCCTGACACAGGCCGATGACCTGAACATCGCGTCCCGGCTGGATGTAGGTGGTGCCCGCTGGCTGTACCACGACGGCTTCAAGTGGTGGCACAGCTCGGCCGGCTTTCGACGGGCGCTCCCGTACCGACCACCCGAGGATCCGCGCCCGTTCACCGCCCCGAGGAAGATCCTCGGGAGGGCCGAGCCGACACCGGAGCGGCGACAACTTGTACTCGCCACGGACTTTCGTTCCACACGCGGCATCGCCGACCCGTCGGCCGGCACGAACCTCCGGGTCGCCCTAGGCAGGCTCGAGGACTGGGGCCTCCTGCACCTGGCGACGCCCGGCGGCGACCCGGCAGCGGGCATCCATCCGGAGGTGCACGAGGCCATCCAGGGCACCGAGGTCCGGTTCGTGGCGATCGGGGAGCAGGTCGCCTGCGATGTCGTGGTCGTCGCCGACCCGGCCGTACTGTCGCGGCCGCCGCGGGCCCTGCCCTCGGTCACCGCAGCAAAGGTCGCCATGCTCGCCGACAACGTTGCGTTGCTCGAGAACGGCGACCACGACGCGCCGACGCGTCGGCTGCAAGACTATGCCACGGCCGCCGAGCGCCTGTTCGGCGCGACC
>CAZSQF010000388.1:0-2643 GCA_964608935.1 uncultured Actinomycetota bacterium
GCCACGACCACGGCGATCGTGTTCACCGTGGTTATGGTGGCTGTCACCATCCTGGTGGCCAACCTCACGGTCGGGGCCGTGCAGCTCCGCGGCTGACGGGCCAGCGAGCGGTCAGCCGGGCTCGTGATCGCGGCCGGCGGCCGGTTCGGGGTCCCACCCGCGCGGCAGGGCGCGAGTGCCGGGGAACAACAGGTCGATGAACCGCTCCGCCGTCGGCTGTGGTTCGTGGTTGGCCAGGCCCGGGCGCTCGTTGGCCTCGATGATGACGTACTCGGGCGCTTCGACGTCGGGCACGATCAGGTCGATCCCGACGACCGGGATGTCGAGCACCCGGCTGGCCCGGACCGCCGTCTCCGCGAGCGCGGGGTGGAGCCGTTCGGTGACGTCCTGGATCGTGCCCCCGGTGTGCAGGTTCGCCGTGCGACGGACGGGCAGCTCGACGCCCTCGTCGAGCACGTCGTCGAGCTCGTGCCCGGCGTCACGGACGGTCTTGGTGGTGACGTCGTCGAGGGGGATCGTCGATTCACCGTCGGTGGCCGCCTCGCGACGCCGTGACGTTGCGGCGATGAGCTCCCGGATGGTGTGGCGACCGGTTCCCGTCACGATCGCCGGGCGGCGCACAGCCGCCGCGACCACCTCGTGGTCGATCACCACGACCCGCAGGTCCCGCCCGGACACGCACGCCTCGAGCAGGACGTCCGGGCAGTAGCGCGCCGCGAGAGCCACCGCGTCGGTCATCTCCCGCTCGGTGCGCACCCCGACCGTGACCCCCTGTCCCTGTTCGCCCCGAGCCGGCTTGACCACCCCCTCGGCGACGCTGTCGAGGAACTCGCGGTCACCGTCGTCGCCGGTGGCGAGCCGGCCGGCGGGCACCTTGAGCCCCTCGTCGGCCAGGAGCCGGCGGGTCAGACGCTTGTCGTCGCAGCGGCTCAGGGCCACGGCGTTGGTCAGCTCCGACAGCGATTCGCGCGTGTGGACCGTTCGGCCCCCGTGCGACAGGCGCAGCAGCCCCGATTCGGCGTCGACGACCGTCACCGTGACACCGCGGCGGAGGGCCTCGTCGGCGACGATGCGTGCATAGACGTTGAGGTCGTCGATCCCCTCGGCCGGCGTCGCCGAGAACAGCCGCTCGTTGATCGGGTTCTTGCGCTTGACGCAGAACACCGGCACGCGGGTGAACCCGAGCTTCTCGTACAGGGCGATCGCCGGCTCGTTGTCGTGGACCACCGACAGGTCGAGGTAGCTGCGCCCCCGGGCCTTGAACCGGTCCACGAGCGTCATGACGAGCGATCTGCCCACCCCTGGCTGTGACGCCTGCGGATCGACGGCCAGGCACCACAGGCTCGTCCCGTCCTCGGGGTCGTTGAAGGCGTGCCGGTGATCCACCCCGGTGACCGTGCCGATGATCTCGCCGGTCTCGCCGTCCTCGGCCACGAGGTAGGTGAAGGTCGGGGTGCGCTGGTTCCTCCACAGCACCTCGCTCGGGGCGGTGACCATCCCGGCCGCGGTGTAGATGCGATTGACCGCCTCGGCGTCGTGCTCGCTGCGCAGGTCGCGGACGACGACGCCGCGCAGCGGATCACGTGTGGGACGGTGCTGGTGCAGCCACAGCCGATAGGTGTGGCTCGGGTCGATGAACAGCGCCTGCGGGGCCTTGCTCACCAGGACGTGGGGCTCGCGCACGTACAGGCAGACGTCCCGGCGGCCGGCCTCCTCGCGCGAGATCTCGGCGACGAGCTCGGTGTGGTCGCCGAACGTCTGCCCGAAGATCAGGCGGCCCCAGCCGCACTCCAGCGCCGCGTTGGTGGTGATGTCCTTGGTGAGGTGGGACGGCCGCTGGTCCCACGATCGCGTCGACAAGCCCTCCTCGTGGGACGGCTTGGCGGCGTCGCGGACACGGCCACGCGCCGCACGCAGGTCGCGCTCTGCCCGCTTCTGGGGCTCCAACGCAGGGTCCTTTGGTGTCAGGGGCTCACGGCGTGGGTCTGGAGCCACAGCTCGAGCAGGCCGAGCTGCCACAGCTTGTTGCCACGCAGCGGCGTCAGTTCGTCGTTCGGGTGCGCGAGCAGCCGTTGGACGTAGTCGTCGCGGAACAGCCCACGCTCGCGGGCCTCGGAGGCGTGCAGGGCGTCGCGCACGAGGTTCAGGTACGGGCCCTGGAGGTACTTGAGCGCCGGCACCGGGAAGTACCCCTTGGGGCGATCGATGACCTCGGACGGGATGACGCGCCGGGCGGCCTCCTTGAGGACTCCCTTGCCCTCCTGGGCCAGCTTGAGCTCCGGCGGGATGCGCGCGGCGACGTCCAGGACCTCGTGGTCGAGGAACGGGACGCGGGCCTCCAGCCCCCATGCCATGGTCATGTTGTCCACGCGCTTGACCGGGTCGTCGACGAGCATGACCTGGGAGTCGAGTCGCAGCGCCATGTCGGTGGCGGTCTGTGCGCCGGCGCCGCGAAAGTGCGCCTCGACGAACGCCCGGGAGACGTCCTCGTCGATGCGGTGCTCGGCCGCGAGGACCTCGGCCATCTCGGCGTGCGAGCGGTCGAAGAAGGCGTCGGCGTAGCGTTCGACCGCGGCCGCTACCAGCCGGTCGCGATCCCCTTCGCCCACCTCGTCGGTCAGCGCCTGCATCGGCGGGTACCAG
>CAZSQF010000389.1:0-2641 GCA_964608935.1 uncultured Actinomycetota bacterium
CGGGTGTTCATCTCGAGGAAGTAGAACGTCTCTCCGTCCGCGTCGAGCAGGAACTCGCACGTACCGGCGTTCGTGTAGCCCATCTGTCCGGCGATCCTGACCGCGGCCTCGCCCATCGCGTCCCGCAGGCCCTGGCCGATGCCGGGCGCCGGCGCCTCCTCCACGAGCTTCTGGTGGCGGCGCTGCAACGAGCAGTCGCGCTCCCCGAGATGGATGGTGGTGCCGTCGAGGTCGGCCAGGACCTGGATCTCGACGTGCCGCGGCCGGTCGAGATAGCGCTCGAGATAGCACTCGCCCCGGCCGAAGGATGCCTGCGCCTCGCGGCGGGCCGCCTCCAGGGCGTCCCGCATGCCGTCGGCCGAGCGCACGACCTTCATGCCGCGCCCCCCGCCGCCGAACATCGCCTTGACCGCGACCGGGTAGCCGTGCTCGTCGCCGAACTCGATCGCCACCTCCGGGTCCTCGGTCGGCTGATCGGTGCCCGGCACCACCGGGACGCCGGCCTCGGCCGCCACGGCGCGGGCGGACAGCTTGTCGCCCATCCGCGCGATCGCCTCGGCCGGGGGCCCCACGAAGCTCAGCCCGGCCTGCGTGACCGCGTGTGCGAAGTCGGCGTTCTCGGCCAGGAAGCCGTAGCCGGGATGGATCGCCTCGACCCCGGCCCGGTCGGCCACTTCGAGGATCCGCTCGATGTTCAGGTACGACGCCGATGCCGGCGGCGGGCCGAGCAGGTACGCCTCGTCGGCGGCGCGCACGTGCGGCGCGTGCCGGTCCGCCTCGCTGTACACCGCCACGCTGCGCACGCCGAGATCGCGGCATGCCCGCGCGACCCGGATCGCGATCTCGCCTCGGTTGGCGATGAGCACAGCGTCGAACACGCGGTGTCGCCTCGGGTCGCGGGCAGGGGGCCGAAGGGGGAGCCTAGTGAGCGCCGGGCGGAGCGCCGATCCCGGCCCGGCGTATCATGGCGGCCGCCACCACCTCGGAGGACCCATGCCGTCTCGTCGCTGGCGGCATGCCGCCGGCGTCGTCGTTGCCGCGGTGGTCGTCGCCGGGTGTGACGTCACGGCGGACGACGAGGGTCCACCGGCGGACGAGGGCGCGGGCAGCGACCAACCGCAGCTCGCCGACGCCGACAGCACGATCGTGCTCACCGGTCGCGACGACCTCCAGTGGGACCAGGACGCCGTGACCGCCGAGGCCGGCGTGATCGAAGTCGTGCTGACGTGCGAGGACCGCGTGAACCACAACCTCACGATCGACGAGACGGACGTGGAGGTGGTGGCGTGCGCTCCCGGCGCGACCGAGCGGGGCGCGGTCGAGCTCGCGCCCGGCGACTACACCTTCGTGTGTACCGTCCCGGGCCACGAGGCGACCATGCGTGGCACGCTCACCGTCGAGGGATGACCGCCCGGACGCCGCGTGAGCGGTTCGCCGAGCCGCCGCCGGCGTAGGTAGGCTCACGCTCCGTTCGCCCTGAGGAGGTCCGTCGTTGCGTCGCGCCACGGTTGGTCTCGTCGCCGCAGCCGGCCTGCTGCTGGCGTCCTGCAGCTCGATCCCCGACGGCGCCATCGAGGCCGAGGCGCTCGAGTGCCCACCGGGCACCGAGGGCTGTGACCCGGTCCAGCCGGTGGGTCCGGGTGGGGATCTCACGGTCGAGGCGGGCAACTTCTGGTTCGAGGTGACCGACGGTGTGCCGATCACCGGCGAGATCGACGTCCACCTCATCAACGTGAGCGACGCGTTCCACAACTTCGAGGTGCTCGGCGCCGCCGACGGCTCCGACATCGTCGAGGCCGACGCCAACAGCGAGGGTGACGGCGTCGTCCAGCTGTTCCCCGGCAGCTGGACGGTCATCTGCAACGTGCCGGGTCACCGGCAGGCGGGCATGGAGTTCCAGCTCACCGTCTACGGGGACGAGGACGAGGCGGCGGCGGCCGAGGAGGCCGGCGAGCTGCCCGGACAGGTCAGCCAGCGCGACGGGTGAGCGTCCTCGGCGCCGACCCGTCTGCCTTCAGGCGGTCCAGCCGAGCCATCGCTCGCCCGCGGTGACGGTGGCCCACCACACGCCGGCGGCCACGAACGGCAGCAGCAGCGCCCACAGCGGGCGCGCCCGGCGCCAGCGCCACAGCAGGACCGCGAGCCCGAGCCACACCACCCCGAGCGCGGCCGCTGTCCCGGCGGGTGCGACCAGGCTCGTCGCCACGTAGAAGCCACCGACGGTGAGGTGCATCGCCCCGCCGGCGAGCACGACGATGACGCCGGTGAGCCGACGGGCTGCGCCCTCGGGATCGCCGACGTTGTCGCTCACCGCGCGTCCACCGTCCCGCCGTGCTGCACCTCGAGGTCGGCAGGGGCGGTCACGATCGGCCCGCCGACGCCCTCCTGAAGGGCGGCCCGGGTCCAGGCCGGTGGCTGCGCGCAGGGACGCGCATCGTCGGCTGTCGTCCGCGCCAGCGCGAGCGCGAGAGCGGCCGCCTCCTCCTCCGAGGGCGTGCCGCCCCGGGTGACGACGAACCGGTCGTCGATCACAGCGGGATGTTCCCGTGCTTGCGGGCCGGACGCTGCGTGCGCTTGGTCGCGGTGAACACGAGCGCCTTGATCAGCTCGACACGGGTGGCTGACGGCTCGATCACGGCGT
>CAZSQF010000390.1:0-2611 GCA_964608935.1 uncultured Actinomycetota bacterium
GAGATCCAGGTCCCTGAACTCCCCCGTGCCAAAGGGACGTTCCGCCCGAACCGAGCGCGGGATTGGCGATCCATGTACTCGGACGAAGACGCGGAATATGTTGCCACCATCTGTGCACGCGAAATCGGTCTCCTCGGCTACACGTTCGACGGAGACCGGTAACCCCGGACGAAAGCTATCCGGCGTCCCTCATCGCGCCAGGACGACGGATGCCGGCGAACTCGGCGATCGCCGCCGCGCAGCCCTCAGGCGACGCAGCCTGCTCGACCAACGCACGCCCGCGGATCCCCATGGCGTCGATGCGGCTCGGATCAGCCACAAGCTCTCGCAGAGATGCAGCGAGCTCGTCGATGTCGAAGCTGTCGAAGACCAACCCTGTCTCGCCTGGACGCACACAGCTCCTCGCGCCGACAGTGCTGCTGACCACGACGGCAAGCCCATGCGCCATCGCCTCCAGCACGACCATGCCGAACGGCTCATCCCGGCTGGGAAGCACCAGCACGTCGTGTTGGGCATAGATGTCGCTCATCTCGGCGAACGGCACGTTGCGCCGGACGGTGACGAGATCCTCACATCCGAGCTGAAGCACCAGCTCGTCGAGCCGGCGCAGACCGACCGCATCCGGCGCGCCGACGCCCACGAACGTGAACACGGCACCGCCGTCGAGCAGGCCGGCCACGTGCGCAGCCTCGAGCGTCCACCACGGACGCTTGCGCTCGTGGTCGTATGAACAGACGGTCAGGAGCCGAGTCGGACCGCCGCGGCGGGGCGGACGCACCCGAGCGGGCAACGGAACCGCGTACGGGATGTAGCGGAGCTCCCCCGATCCCGACGGATGTCCAAGCGCACCAACGTCGTCCGCTGTCGTGCAAATGCATCGACGAGGCATCACGCCGAGTCGCGCCAGCCATCGCCATTTTCCCGGTAGCCCGTCAGGACGATTGATCCATGCCAACCGTCGAGCACCGAGCACGGCCGCCATCATCGAGATGAAGATCGTCCGGTAACCCTGGTTCTTGATGAGGACCAGGTCCGGGCGCGAACGACGCAACTCGCGCCACAGCTTCACGGGACGGGGAATCGTCGGTGTGATCCTGCGACCAGACAGCCGGCTGCCGATCCGCGACAGCCACGCCACGTTGGGGACCACAACGACGGGATGCGACCCGTTTGGAGCCTCGATCGCATGACGAACGACGAGCACGCGAACGTCATGCCCTTGTGCACGCAGCCCGTCCGCCCATCCCAGTGTGTTCGGGTGGAATACCCGCTGAGAAATGACGATCCTCAACGACGTGGCTTCCCGCTCAGGGCGAGCTCCTCGATGCGGGCAGCGCAGCTGTCAGGCGAGAGCTGGCTCGTCGCCACAGCTCTGCCTCGACCGCCCATGTCACCGATCCGACCCGGATCGGTGATCAGGTCGCGAAGTGCACCGGCAAGGGAGTCGATGTCGCCCTCGTCGAACACCACACCCGTCTCTCCCGGGACCACGCAGCTGTGGGCACCCACGCCGCTGCTCGCGACGACCGCCAACCCGTAGACCATCGCCTCGGGCACGACCATGCCAAAGGCCTCGTTGCGTGCGGGTGCCACAAGCAGGTCGTGCTCCGCGTAGACGGCCTCCATCTCGTCGTAGGGCACGTCGAACCGCACGGTCACCAGCTCGGCGCACTGATGCTCCTCGATCACCCCTTGGAGCCGGACGTAGCCCTCGGCCTGGGTGTCCCCGACACCGACGAACGTGAACCTCGCGCGACCGTCGAGCAGGCCAGCGCGCGCGGCCGCGTCGAGCGTCCACCACGGGCGCTTGCGCATCGCCTTGAACCGGCCGACGGTCAGGATCCGTATCGGGTTCTCCGGCACGAGCGCCCGAGACTGGACGGCTCCTGCCGTCGGGGCGGCGTACGGCACGAACGGCTCGTCGGACACATGTGCCGTCCCGGACCAGTCCGCCGCCGTCGGCACGGTTCGGAGGTGCACCCTCGGCATCAGCTTGAGTCGCGCGAGACGGCGTTCGCCGCGTGATCGCCCCTCCGCCCGGTTGCCCCAGGAGATGCGCTGGGCCCCTTGCAACGCCGCGATGATCGATGCGGACAGGATGTGTGGCCCCTGGTTGATGATGCTGTTGCCCTGCGCCTTCAGCAGAACCACGTCGGGATCGAAGCGACGGATCCAACGCCACAGGCGGATGGGTCGCGGAATGACGACGCGACTCCTGCCGGGCAGGATCCGCCCGGTGAGCGTGCCCAGCCAACGGATGTTCTCGATGACGTGGATCTCACAGGCGTCGGCAGGTGCCGCGATCGCCTCGCGGCTGACGAGCATGCCAACGTCGTGGCCCCGCCCTTGCAGTCCCTGAACCCACCCGAGGGTGTTCGGATGGAACTTGCGCTGGACGATCAAGATGCGCACGGTGACTCCCGGTCGGCCTCGCGCGTCACCCCGCCGTCGATGACGGCACGGTGTAGCCGAATGCGGCAATCTCACGCTGATACAGGTCCGCGATACGAGCGATCTGCCCATCGGTCAGCGTGTGAGGTAGGTCCCCAGGCCTCCGGAACCCGGACTTCAGTCGTGGAAGCTCACCATCGTGCGGAATCCCGACTGACCG
>CAZSQF010000391.1:0-2602 GCA_964608935.1 uncultured Actinomycetota bacterium
GGCGAGCAGCTCGGGGTGACCGAGCGCACGGTCAAGGCCTATGCCCAGGAGCTGTACGACAAGCTCGGTGTGCGCAACCGCGCCGGTGCCGTGGCCGAGGCGGCCAAGCTCGGGCTGCTCTAGCCAGCCGGCGGGACCGGCCACCGACGGGGGTAGTCTCGTCGCACGTCGGCGCAAGGGGACGTCTGTGACCGCGACGGTGTTCGCCGTCGCCAACCAGAAGGGTGGGGTCGGCAAGACCACGACCGCCCTGAACGTGGCGGCGGCCATGGTCGAGCTCGACCAGGCCGTCCTGGTCGTCGACCTCGACCCCCAGGCGTGCCTGACGTTCTCGCTGGGGTACGACTCGGACGCGCTGGCTCCCTCGCTCCACGACACGGTCGTCGGCCGGGCCACGCTGGCCGAGACCATTGTCCAGCACGGCGAGGTCGACGTCGCGCCCGCCAGCATCGACCTCGCCGGCGCCGAGGTGACGCTGCTGTCACGGACGGGACGCGAATACCTGTTGCGCGGCGAGCTCGCGCCCCTGCTCGACAGCTACGACGTCGTGCTCATCGACTGTGGCCCCTCGCTCGGGGTGCTCACGATCAACGGGTTGACGGCGGCCGACGAGGTGCTCGTGCCGGTGCAGTGCGAGACGCTGTCGCACCGGGGTGTGGCGCAGCTGCTGGACACCATCGGAGACGTCAAGCGGCTCACCAACCGCACCCTGACCGTGCGTGGGCTCGTGGCGACGATGTTCGACCCCCGGCCGCACCACTCGCGCGAGGTCCTGCGCGACCTTCTGGCGCGCTACGACCTGCCGCTCGTGGGGCCCCCGGTGCGCAAGTCGATCCGCTTCGCCGAGTCCCCGGCGGTGGGCACGACGCTGGTCGGTGCCGGTCGCCGTGTCCCGGGCGCCGCTGCCTACCGGGCGATCGCCCGTGAGCTCCTCCACCTGCCCGTCGACGACGACCTCCTCGAGGTGGCCGGCTGGACGGCCGAGCAACGCGCCGACGTGCTCGGGCTGGCCGCGGAGGACGCCCGTGGGTGACGACCGCACACGGGCTGCCTCGCCGTTCGATCGCATCCGGCCGGCGTCGGCGACACGATCCCGGCCACGGGACGGATTGGGCAAGGAGGCGCTGTACTCGACCGCGCCGACGGCGTCGCCGACCTCGCAGGTGGAGCTGCGCTGCCGGCGATGTGGTGTCCCGTTCGGGCTGTCGGTAACGGGCGTCATTCGGCTGTTCGTGCCGCCGTTCCTGTGGGACCCGTTCCGGGGGCGGCTGTGGACCCGGTGCCCCGCGTGTGGGCGCCGCGCGTGGCTCGAGCTGCGCACGGGGCAGGCGCTACGGGCGCTCCTCGACCGCGCCGGCTGACCACCGGGTCACGGCAGGTGCTCGACCTTGACGCGGCGGGCGAGCTGCGGCTGGCCCGTTCCCCGGCTCGGGGACCCGGCCGGCTCGGAGCGCGCCGGCGGGTCCTGCTGGGCGACCCGGTCGGCCCGGGGCCGCTCGTCGCGGGGTCGCTCGTCCCGTTCCCGGTCGCGGCCACCCCGACTGCGGCTGCGTCCGCGAGCGCTCCCGCTGGTGTCGGGCTCGCGTGCACCGCTGCGTCCGTCACGCTCGCCTGCGGCTCGGGTGCCGTTGGCCGTGGTCGTTCGCGAGGAGCCGGTCGGGGCCTCCTCGGCCCGTTGCCGGGTCCGGGTGCGGGTCCGCACCGGCCCTGACGTGTCGGTGTTCCCGGTCGTGGGCGCCTTGGCCGGTTCGGTCCGACGTGAGGCGTCGCCGCTGGGGCGGTCACGCCGGCGGGTCGCGTCGCGTTGTGCACCCGACCCCTCGGCGCGGCGGCTGCTCTTGGGACGTCCGTCGGAGCGACCCTTGCGGGCGCGCTCGGAGCTGCCCGTGCCGGACTGGGCGAGGTGGTCCCAGGGGCGTGCCTCGGGCAGCTGGAACCGCTCGGTGAGCAGGTCCGAGGTGGAGAACACCTGCTCGATCGGGGTGTCGTGCGCGCCGACGGCCTTGCGGATGACGTTGAGCCGATCCGCCTCGTTGAACTCGGCGAAGGTGACCGCCACGCCGGCCTCGCCGGCGCGCGCGGTCCGGCCGATGCGGTGCAGGTACATCTTTTCGTCGTCCGGGCAGTCGTAGTTGAAGACGTGGGTCACCCCGGTGACGTCGAGCCCGCGCGCGGCCACCTCGGTTGCGACGAGCACGTCCGCCTTGCCGGAGCGGAAGCGGTCGAGGTTGCGCTCGCGGGTCTGCTGACGCAGGTCGCCGTGGATCGCCACGGCCGGCACGGACAGGTCCTCGAGCTCGGTCACGAGCCGGTCGGCCATGTGCTTGGTTCGCACGAACACGTAGGAGCCGCCCCGTTCAGGGCTCTGCAGGATCCGCGCCAGCACCCGGGGCTTGTCCATGCGGTGCACGGCGAAGAAGTGCTGCTCGACCGTCGGCGCGACCTCGTGGGCCTCGGTGTCGGCACGCGTGAAGGTCGGGTGGTCGAGGTAGCGGCGCGCGAGCTTGACGATCGCGGTCGGCATGGTCGCCGAGAACAGCATCGTGTGACGCTGGGTCGGGCACGCCTCGATGAGCCGCTCGACATCGGGCAGAAAGCCCAT
>CAZSQF010000392.1:0-2593 GCA_964608935.1 uncultured Actinomycetota bacterium
TCAAGATTCCCGACCTGCGCAGCAAGCTGCTGTTCACGTTGGGGATCATCGCCGTCTACCGCGTCGGGGGCTGGATTCCGATCCCCGGCGTCGAGATGGAGCTGCTCCGCGAGGCGATCGCGGTCGGTGACGCCGCCAACATCGTGGGCATCATCAACGTGTTCGCGGGTGGCGCGCTCCAGCAGATGGCGGTGTTCGCGCTCGGGATCATGCCCTACATCACCGCCAGCATCATCATGCAGCTGCTCGCGGTCGTGATCCCCAAGCTCGAGGAGCTCAAGCGCGAGGGCGAGCAGGGACGCAAGAAGATCACGCAGTACACCCGGTACACGACCGTCGGACTGGCACTGCTCCAGTCGACGGCGCTCGTCACCCTCGCACGCAGCGGGCAGGCGTTCCAGGTCAACGTCATGCCCGACGCCACGACCGGCACGGTCCTGCTCATGGTCCTCACGCTGACCGCCGGCACGGCGATGATCATGTGGCTCGGCGAGCTCATCACTCAGCGCGGTGTCGGCAACGGCATGTCGCTGTTGATCTACATCTCGATCATCAGCCAGTTCCCGTCGCAGCTCGAGATCGTCCGGACCCAGAACGGGGTGCAGTGGGTGGTCGGGGTGCTGCTGATGGGGCTCGTGCTCACCGCCGCAGTGGTGTTCATGGAGATGGGCCAGCGTCGGATCCCGGTCCAGTACGCCCGCCGCCAGGTCGGTCGCAAGAGCTACGGCGGCCAGTCGACCTACATCCCGCTCAAGGTCAACCAGTCGGGCGTCATCCCGGTCATCTTCGCGTCCTCGCTGATGTTCCTGCCCGGGATGGCGGCGTCGATGTCGGGCAGCCCGGGCATCCAACGGTGGGTCGACACCTACCTCGACGACGCGAGCAGCTGGGTGTTCATCCTCGTGTTCGCGGTGCTCACGATCTTCTTCTGCTACTTCTACAGCGCGATCACCTTCAACCCGATCGAGGTCGCCGACAACATGAAGCGCTACGGCGGGTTCATCCCCGGGATCCGGCCGGGGCGCCAGACCGCCGAATACCTCGACCGGGTGCTGACCCGCATCACGCTGCCCGGCTCGCTCTACCTCGCGTCCGTCGCCGTGCTGCCGTTCGTCCTGCTGGCGGTCGGCAACATCGGCGCCTTCCCCCTCGGGGGAGTGAGCCTGTTGATCATGGTCGGCGTCGCGCTCCAGACGATGCAGCAGGTCGAGAGCCAGCTGATGCAGCGCAACTACGAGGGCTTCCTGCGCTAGCGACGCCCTTCGGGCGGCCGTTGTCGGGTCGCCCCCGGTCCGTCGGAGAGCCCGCGGACCGCCACGACGAGAGGGACAAGCCGTGCGCGTGATCCTGCTCGGACCCCCCGGTGCCGGCAAGGGCACCCAGGCGGTCCGGATCGCCGAGACCTTCGACATCCCGCACATCTCGACGGGTGACATCCTCCGGGCCAACGTGCGTGACGGCACCGAGCTCGGCCGCGCGGCCAAGCGCTACATGGACGCGGGCGATCTCGTCCCCGACGACGTCATCATGGGCATGGTGTCCGAACGGCTCGACGCGGACGACGCGAAGCAGGGCTTCTTGTTCGACGGCTTCCCGCGGACCGTGCCCCAGGCGCAGTCGCTCGAGGACCTGCTCGTCGACCGCAACGAGCCTCTCGATGTCGTGGTTCGGCTCGCGGTCGACCAGGACGAGGTCGTCCAGCGCCTGACCGGTCGCCGGACCTGCACCGAGTGCGGGGCCGTCTTCCACGTCACCGCCAAACCGCCGCAGCGCGAGGGCGTGTGCGACAACTGCGGGGGCAGCCTCGTCCAGCGCGACGACGACACCGAGGACGTGGTGCTGAACCGCCTCGAGGTGTACCGGTCCCAGACCGAGCCGCTCGAGTACTTCTACTGGCAGCGGGGGCTCCTGCGCGACGTCGAGGCGGTCGGCTCCGTCGAGGACATCAGCGTCCGGTTGCTGGCGCTGCTCGAGGAGTACCAGCCTCCCGACGGCGCCGGCTGACCCGCCCCGGGACGACACCAGAGGCGGCCCATGATCATCAAGAAGACGCGCGACGAGATCGACCGGATGGCCCGCGCCGGGGCGGTCGTGGCCAGGGCACACGAGACGCTGATGGAGGCGCTCCGGCCGGGCATGACCACGCTCGACCTCGATCGGATCGCCGAGCGCGTCATCGTCGGGGAGGGTGCGCTCCCGTCCTTCAAGGGCTACCGCGGCTTCCCCGGCACGCTGTGCACGTCGAAGAACCACGAGATCGTCCACGGCATCCCGTCCGCCGACGTCCGGCTCGACGAAGGCGATGTGATCTCGATCGACTGTGGCGCGATCGTCGAGGGCTTTCACGGTGATTCGGCGGCAACGCTGGTGGTCGGCGGCGAGGACGCGACCGACCCGGCCGTGGCCACCCTGATCCGGCAGACGCGCAACGCGATGTGGCGCGGGCTCGAGCAGGTCCAGCACGGCAGGCGCCTCGGCGACGTCGGCGCCGCCATCGAGGCCGTCGCGGCCGAGCACGGCTACGGGGTCGTCCGCGAATACGTCGGTCACGGCATCGGCCGTGCGCTGCACGAGGACCCGTCGGTGCCCAACT
>CAZSQF010000393.1:0-2591 GCA_964608935.1 uncultured Actinomycetota bacterium
CGTCGAGGTGCGCGAAGGTCGTGTGGGGGGCCGGGTCGGTGATGTCGTCGGCGGGGACGTACACGGCCTGGAGCGAGGTGATCGACCGACCCTTGGTCGAGGTGATGCGCTCCTGGAGCTGGCCCATCTCGTTCGACAGCGTCGGCTGGTACCCGACGGCCGACGGCATGCGCCCGAGCAGCGTGGACACCTCGGAGCCGGCCTGGACGAACCGGAAGATGTTGTCGATGAACAGCAGGACGTCCTGCCGCTCCTCGTCGCGGAAGTACTCGGCCATCGTCAGGGCCGACAGCGCGACCCGCAGCCGAACCCCCGGCGGCTCGTCCATCTGACCGTAGACCAGCGCCGCCTTGTCGATCACACCCGATTCCTGCATCTCGAGCATGAGGTCGGTGCCCTCGCGGGTGCGCTCGCCGACGCCAGCGAACACCGACACGCCGCCGTGCTGGGTCGCCACCCGGTTGATCATCTCCATGATGACGACGGTCTTGCCCACGCCGGCGCCGCCGAACATCCCGATCTTGCCGCCCTTCACGTAGGGCTCGACCAGGTCGATGACCTTGATGCCGGTCTCGAACATCTCGGCCTGGGGCTCGAGCGCGTCGAAGTCGGGGGCGGGTCGGTGGATCGCCCACCGGTCGTCGGCCTCGATCTCGTCCGCCGGCACGTCGAGCGGCTCTCCGAGGACGTTGTAGAGGTGGCCGAGCACCCCTGGTCCCACCGGGACCGAGATCGGCCCGCCCGTGTCCACCACAGCGGTGCCGCGGACCACACCGTCGGTCGGCTGCATGCAGATCGCCCGCACGCGCCGGTCACCGAGGTGTTGCGCGACCTCGGCCGTGAGCGTGACAGGCCCGTCGTCGCCCTCACGGTCGAAGGTCAGCGCGCTGTAGATCTCGGGCATGTCCCCGGGCGGGAACTCCACGTCCACGACGGGACCGATGACCCGGATGATGCGGCCGTCCCCGGTCCCACCCTCGCGGGCGTCGGCGGGAAGGTCGGTCTGGGTCGACATGTCCAACTCCTCGGTGGTCTAGCTGCGGGAGGACAGCGCCTCGGCGCCGCCGACGATCTCGGAGATCTCGGTGGTGATCTGGTCCTGACGGGCCTGGTTCATGATTCGCGACAGCGTGTCGGCGACCTCTTCTGCATTGTCGGTGGCCGCCTTCATCGCCCGCTGTCGAGCGGCGTGCTCCGACGCGGCCGATTCGAGCAGCCCGTGGAACACCTTCGCCTCGACGTAGCGGGGGATGAGCCGGTCGAGCAGCTCCGCGGGCTCGGGCTCGAACAGGAACTCGGGGCTGATCGCCTCGCCGCCCTCGAACTCCTCGGCCTTGACCGGCAGCAGCTCCATCCGTGCGGGCGCCTGCACCAGCGCGGTCTTGAAGTCGGTGTAGACCAGCCACACGCGCTCGAGATGTCCCGCCGTGTAGCGCTCCATGATGGTGCCAGCGATCCGGTTCGCGTCCTCGACGATCGGGCGGTCGGACACCCCTTCCCAGCTGGCGTCGGGCCGCCGGCCGCGGTAGGCGAAGTAGCCCGAGCCCTTGCGTCCCACGACGTAGAGATCGACCTGCCGGCCGCGCTCCTCCTCCTGCCGGATCGTGCGCTCGGCGAGCTTGAGGACGTTCGCGTTGTACGCGCCGGCGAGCCCACGGTCGGAGGTGTTGACGAGCAGCGCGACCCGACCGGTGTCCTCGTGGACCGCGAGCAGCGGGTGGTGCTGCACCTCGTTCGACGCGGCGAGCCCCTTGATCACGTCGGTGATCTGCTCGGCGTAGGGCCGTGCCTCGCGGACCCGTCGCTGGGCACGCAGGATCCGCGACGCCGCGATCATCTCCATGGCACGCGTGATCTTCTGCGTGCTCTTCACGGAGCGGATGCGCCGCCGCAACAGGCGGATCTGGCCGCTTCCTGGCACCTACGTCCTCCTCAACGCCGGTCGGTCGAGCCGCTCGCCCCGGGTCACCGGTCGCCGGCGTCCTCGCCCTTGTCGCCCTTGTCGCCCTCGTCGTCCTCGTCGTCCTCGGTCTTGCTCGCCATCGCGTCCCAGCCCTCGTTGCGCTCGTCCTCGGCCGGCTCCTCCTCGGTGGCCCGGAACGTCTCGGCGAACCCGTCGATGGCCTGGGACAGCGAGTCGCGCAGCTCGTCGGTCAGCTTGCCGGTCGCGAGCTCGTCGAGCAGGTCGCTGTGACGCGACTGCAGGTACTCGTGCAGCTCGGCCTCGAACCGTCGGACATCGCCGACGGGGACCTCGTCGAGCGTGCCGCTGGTCACCGCGAACACCGAGGCGACCTGGAGCTGCACCGGCAGCGGCTGGTACTGACGCTGCTTGAGGATCTCGACGACCCGCTGGCCACGGGCGATCTGGCGCTGCGACGCCTTGTCGAGGTCGGAGCCGAACTGGGCGAACGCCTCGAGCTCGCGGAACTGGGCCAGCTCGATGCGGACCGTTCCGGCGACCGCCTTCATGGCTGGCCGCTGGGCGGCGCCACCGACCCGGGACACCGAGATGCCCGCGTTCATGGCGGGGCGAACGCCCTGGTAGAACAGGTCGGTCTCGAGGAAGATCTGGCCGTCGGTGATCGAGA
>CAZSQF010000394.1:0-2590 GCA_964608935.1 uncultured Actinomycetota bacterium
CTGCGACGAGTGCATCGACCTGTGCAACGAGATCATCGAGGAGGAGTTCGCCGACACTCCCGAGCTCGTCCCCACTGATCTCCCCAAGCCCGTCGAGATCTACGGCTTCCTCAACGACTACGTCGTCGGTCAGGATGCCGCGAAGAAGACGCTGGCGGTCGCCGTCTACAACCACTACAAGCGCATCCGCGTCGGCGGCGGCACCGGGCGGGGCGAAGACGACGTCGAGCTTGCCAAGTCCAACATCCTGCTGCTCGGCCCCACCGGCTCAGGCAAGACGCTGCTAGCGCAGACGCTCGCCCGCCTGCTCAACGTGCCGTTCGCGATCGCCGACGCCACGGCGCTGACCGAAGCCGGCTACGTCGGCGAGGACGTCGAGAACATCCTGCTCAAGCTGATCCAGGCGGCCGACTTCGACGTCAAGAAGGCCGAGACCGGCATCATCTACATCGACGAGGTCGACAAGATCGCCCGCAAGTCCGACAACCCGTCGATCACCCGGGACGTGTCGGGCGAGGGCGTCCAACAGGCACTGCTCAAGATCCTCGAGGGCACGGTCGCGTCGGTCCCGCCGCAGGGCGGCCGCAAGCACCCTCACCAGGAGTTCATCCAGATCGACACGGCCAACGTGCTGTTCATCTGCGGTGGCGCGTTCGCGGGGCTCGAGAAGGTGGTCGAGCAGCGCCTCGGCCGGCGCGGCGTCGGGTTCGGCGCTGATGTCGCGAGCTCCCAGGACAAGGACCTCGCCGACCTGCTGCGAAGCGTCCTGCCGGAGGACCTCGTCCGCTACGGCCTCATCCCGGAGTTCATCGGCCGCCTGCCGGTCGTCAGCTCGGTCGAGCCGCTCGACCGCGACGCGCTGGTGGACATCCTCACCAGTCCGAAGAACGCGTTGACCAAGCAGTACCGGCGCTTCTTCGAGTTCGACGGCGTCGAACTCGAGTTCGACGACGGTGCCCTCGAGGCGATCGCCGACCTCGCCATCCTGCGCCAGACCGGCGCCCGGGGGCTGCGGGCCATCCTCGAGGAGGTCCTGCTCAACACGATGTACGAGCTGCCCTCGCGCGAGGACGTGGGCCGGTGCGTGATCAACGCCGACACCGTGCGTGAGAAGACCAACCCGACGCTCGTCCCCCACAGCGCCCGGCGCGACCTCGACGAGCCGCAGGAGCGCTCCGCCTAGCCCATCAGGCCGGTGGTTCGAGGCCGAGAGGGACGCCCCGTGTCACCGCTGGCCCGCGACCACGTCGCCGCGGCCGCAGATCGCGTGAGCGGGCACATTCGACGCACCCCGGTCCTGACGCTCGAGGCCGAGGCGCTCGGGGTGGCCGTTCCGGTCGTGTGCAAGCTCGACCTCCTCCAGCCCACCGGGTCGTTCAAGGTGCGCGGGGCGGTGTCGCTGTTGACCGGGGCCGAGCGGGCGCGCTCCGGTGTGGTCGCGGCCTCCGGTGGCAACTTCGGACTCGCGATCGCGTGGGCCGCGCGGCGGCTCGGGGTACCGGCCACGATCTTCGTTCCCGACACGTCCAGGCCGGCCAAGCTCGATCGGCTCCGTTCGGTCGCGGATCGGTTGGAGGTCGTTCCCGGGTACTACGCCGACGCCCTGGCGGCGAGCCAGGCATTCGTCGCCGACACCGGCGCCTTGTTCGCCCATGCCTACGACCAGCTCGAGGTCGTGGCCGGCCAGGGCACCTGCGCGGTCGAGCTGGCCGAGCAGGCCGAGCTCGACACCGTGCTGGTCGCGGTCGGCGGTGGCGGCCTGATCGGTGGGATCGCCACCTGGTACCAGGGCGAGGTCCGGGTCGTCGCGGTCGAGACCGAGGGCTGTGCGGCGCTGCACGCCGCGCTGAGCGCCGGCGAGCCCGTCGATGTCGACGTCGGCGGCATCGCGGCCGACGCACTGGGAGCCCGGCGCGTCGGGGTCCTGGGCTTCGAGGCGGCCCGCATGTACGTGGCCGACAGCCTGCTCGTCACGGATGACGACGTGATCGACGCGCAGCGCCGGCTCTGGCAAGGCGCCCGCCTGGTCGCCGAGCCAGGCGGTGCCGCCGCGCTGGCCGCCCTGACCTCCGGGGCGTATCGTCCGGCCGCGGGCGAGCGCGTCGGTGTGATCCTGTGCGGCGCCAACACCGACCCGGGCTCGACACCGGTGTGACACGGCCCCCCACCTCCCCGTGGGGGGTGCGCCGGATGCCGCTCCGCGCAGCGTGGGTCCATGCTGGGGCGACCATCGACGAGGAGGTTGCAGGGTGCGCGATGTCTCCGAGCGGCTGCGCGAGTGGCGCGACGCGGGCCTGGTGACCGACGACCAGATGCAGTCGATCGCCGCCTACGAGGCCCGGCGCGACCGCACCGGTGCGCGCGGGCGTGCGCGGCGGCCCGTGGCTGCCGAGGCGGTGGGGTACGTGGGCGCCGCCCTGGCGATCGGCGCCGTCGTCCTGCTGTTCGCCGAGGTCTGGGCCGATCTGCTCGTCGGCGGGCGGCTCGCGCTGGTCGGCCTGCTCACCGTGCTCCTGTTCGGTGGCGGCATCGCGCTCCGCGGCGTCGGGCGCCCCCCGATCCGCCGGCTCGTGAGCGTCCTGCTCGCCGG
>CAZSQF010000395.1:0-2585 GCA_964608935.1 uncultured Actinomycetota bacterium
GACCGGCGCAGGTCGTCGAGCTGGTCCGACAGGAAGGCGTGTCGCTCCTCGAGGGCCTTGAACTCCTCGAGCGCGAGCGGATTGACGCGGCCGAGCAGCCCGAGCTTGCGCACCAGCACGTCCTCGCGCTCGGTGAGCTCGTCCCGAGCGTACGACGCGGCATCGGGGTGGTCGGCCCGAAGGTCGTCGGGCGACAGCGACAGCTCCGCGCGCACCCGTGCCCCGAGCTGCTCCAGCCGGCTGTTGACCTCCGAGCGCCGAAGGTCGGTGGCGTGACGCCGGTCCTTCAGATCGTCGAGCTCCCCGGCGGCCTGCCCGACCTCCTCACGCACCGAGGCGAGCCCGTCCCTGCGCTCGCCCAGCTGCTGGTGGAGGACGTCGCGCTCCCGGACCGCCTGCTCGATCGTGCGCTCCAGCGCCTCGATCGCGTCACGGACCAGGACCAGCAGCTCGCCGCAGCGCTCGATGCCCTGGCGTCGCAGCTCACGCCGGCGGGCTGCGGCTGCGAGCGCGGCCTCGACCTCGTCGGCCTCGTCGCGAAGGCCCTGGACCTGGTGTTCGAGGTGGCGCACCTGCTCGGTCGTGCGCTCGAACCGGACCCGCGCCTCGAGCTCGCGCTCACGCGCCCGCTCGACCTGCTCGTCGAGCTCGATCGCGGTCGCGTCCGGTGCGTCGTCGGCGTGGTCGTCGCCGCCGTCCGCCGGGCCACGGCTGTTCAGCTCCGACAGGGCCGCGCGGTCGCGGTCGAGCACCTGCTCGAGCTCGGCGTGCTGCGCCGCCACCACCTCCCGCTGGTTGGCGAGCGCGTGCAGCTCCTTGTTGAGCCGCGCGAGCCGTTCGGCCGCACCGGTGATGCGCGCGTCGGACTCGTTGATCCTCTCCGTGGCGTGGGCGAGGTCCCATCGTGCCGCGGCGAGCGCCGTGTCGGCCTCGGCCCGTTCCTCGGTGACGGCGGCGAGCTCGGCCGTGAGCTCATCCGCGTGGCGCTCGGCCTCGTCGGCGGCGGTCGCTGTGAGCACCGCGGAGCGCTCCGTCGATGCGCCTCCCCGGAAGCCGCGTGGCCCGGCCACGTCCCCGTCGGGGGTGACGAAGGTGAGATGTGGGTGGCGGCCATGCAGCAGGATGGCGGCGTCCCAGTCGACGACCACCCACGTGGTGGACAGGACCCGACGCAGGGCCGCGACCACGTCCCCGGCGGCGGCGCTGCCGTCGGCGGCGGCGAGCAGCTCGCCGGCCGGACGCGCCCCCGCGGCAGCCAGCTCGTCGGTGGCGTCGGGGGCCGGCGCGGCCGGTCGCGGGTCCGGGCGTGCCGCGACCACGAGCGCGCTTCCAGCGCCAGCGTCGCGCAGCCACGCGATCGCGCGCCTGGCCTGCTCGGGCGTCGTGACCGCGACCGCCTCGCCGACCGCGCCGAGGGCGGCGGCGAGTGCGGCATCGTCGCCGCCGCCGACGCGCACGTGCTCGGCCACCGGACCGAGCACGCCGTCGAGCCCCGCGTCGAGCAGTGCCGCGGTGCCGCCGCCAGTCTCGCGCAGCGCCGCCCTGAGCGCCTCGGCGCGCGCGACCTGTGACGAGCGACGCGCCTCGATGTCCGCGGATCGACCAGCCAGGCGACGGACCGCTTCCTCCCGCTCGCCGACGGCGGCCTCGGCCGCCTCGAGGGCCGAGGTGAGCTCCACCTCGGCGGCATCGAGGCGTTGGATCTCGTCCTGCACCCTGGCGGCCTCCGCCTCGGCCGCGTCGATGCGGCCGTCGACGCTGGCCAGCGAGGCCGCGACCCGGCCGAGCTCGCTCTCGGCCGAGGCGAGGGCCCCGCGCAGCGCCGACACCTCGCCCTCCCAGCGCAGCACCCGCTCGCGCTGCTCGGCGCGCCGGCGCCGATCGGCCTGCACCGCCAGCTCATGGGCGCGGCGGACCTGTTCTGCCTCGCGGCGCTCCGCGGCGGCCTCGTCGAGCGTCAGCCGGTCCCGGTCGAGGTCGTCGGTGCGGGCGCGCTGCTCAGCGGCGACGCGGTCCGCCTGCGCACGCAGCTCCCCGGGCGGCCTGCCGGCCAGCGGCTCGTCGACGTACTCGACCAGGTGTCGCCGCTTGGCCTCGATCAGGTCGGCCGTCCCACGGAGCCGCTCGAGGAGCGAGGTAAGCCGGTAGTAGGCGTCCTGCGCCCGTTCCGCTTCCGGGCCGAGCCGCGCGAGCTCGGCCTCCAGCGCCGTCTCCCGCTCGCGATGGGCGGCCAGGCGGCTGTCGGCCTCGCGCTGGGCGGTCGCGACGCGGTCGTCGTCGTGGCCGTGGGCGTCCGCCAGCTCGGTCAACTCGGCCAGCTCGGCGGCGGCGAGCCGGACCTTGATGTCACGCAGCTCGGCCTGGAGCTGCGCGTGCCGGTCGGCGGCCTCGGCCTGGCGCTCGAGCGGTCGCAGCTGGCGGCGCAGCTCGCGCAGGACGGTCTTCAGCTTGTCGATGTGCGCGTCGACCTGCTCGAGCTTGCGCAACGCCCGCTCGCGGCGCCGACGGTGCTTGAGGATGCCCGCCGCCTCCTCGATGTAGCGCCGGCGCTCCTCGGGCTTGGCGTTCAGGATCTCGTCGAGCTG
>CAZSQF010000396.1:0-2565 GCA_964608935.1 uncultured Actinomycetota bacterium
CGCCAACGGGGAAATCCGACGGCCGCCTATGGGGAGATTCCCATGGCCGCCGTCACACCTTCAAGATGATCGGAATGGCCTCCTGCGTGTCCATCCCGATTTCGTCCGCGATCTCGAAGGCCAGCTTGTACTCACCGAGCAGCTCGAACACCCGCTGCTCGACCGTGGTCTCGAGCTCGCTCAAGGACTCGACGTACCGCCTACCCAGCCCAGAGGCAGCCGACGGGGACGGCCCAGAGGCGGTCGCCGAAGCGGAGGGTGTTGGCGCCGGTGTAGACGACGGCGCCGGCGGCGAAGCGGTCGCCGAGCTGGTCGCGCAGGTAGGCGAGCTGGCGGAAGTCGTCGTCGCCGACGGTGCTCGAGAGCTTGCACTCGACGGCGGCGACGTCGCCGTCGCGACGCTCGAAGAGCGGGTCGACCTCGCGCCCGGCGCGATCGCGCCAGTGGCGGGCGCTCACGCGGGTCTCGGCCCAGCCGGCCGCCTTGAGCAACTCGCCGATCACGAAGCTCTCGTAGAGGGTCCCAGCGCGCGTCGAGCACGCGCGCGAGGGACTTGCCGAACCACTGCTCGGCCCGGCGCTCGAACCATTCCTGCTGTTACCGACCTGTCGCGGACCAACCACCAGCACCGCCGGGGTATCGGCCAGCGCGCCCAAGACCGACGCCGCCTGTGACCGTTCCACCGTGCCGTGGCTAACAATTCCTCCACGAGATGGAAGAATTGCGACGTACGTCGAGGGGAAGGAGCTTCCGACGATCGCGCGCGCCGATCGCTCGCTCAGGCGACGCGCATGCGGCTGAGGCGGTCGAGGGCCGCCCTTCTGGCGACCATGCTGGGCGTGCCGCGCCCGTCGATCACCTTGAGCGTGACGGCCGTCGCCTCCTCGACGTCCAAGCCGAGCTCGTCGGCGATATCGCCGACGCCCTTGCGCTCGCCCAAGAGCTCGTAGACGCGCTGCTCTATCTCAGCGTTCGTTGCCATCGGACAGCGCCTCCAGGATAGCTGATTGTCTCTTGAGTTTACCTTCCAGCTTGGCGATGTGGCGGCGAAGGTCTTCGTGCTCGTCATCGAGGCTACGGAGGATCTCGTCGCTGGGTAGGAGCGTTGCGCCGAAGCTCGCGCGGATCCTGTTCGACGACCGTCGCCTGCGCGGGCGGCTCGTGTGCGACTCCATCCGCTGCTGTCCGAGAGGTGCGGAGAGCATGCTCGAGTCGAGCGGCCGCCGTCACGCCATTCGTTCGCGAGCGCCCCAACTGCGGGAGCTCGCCGAGATACCGAACGAGTCCTGGCGGCTGCACCACATCGCGAAGCAGGCGGCCGTCGCAGTGGCTGGCGTACGGCGCCGCCCGAGGCGACGTCGCCGGCGCGGCTGGCTTGGCAGCTCGCACTGTTAGACGGGCTCCAGGAGCTGCACCGCCATCTCGAGGTGCCGGTGAGCACGGGTGCAGCTGCGCACATCACAGAACATCCGTCAAGCTGACCGGGCCGAGCTCGCGACCGGAGGGCACGCTCGGGGGCGTCCGCACGCGGACGCCCCCGAGATGGATTGGCTATGTCGTACTGGAGCGTTCGGCTAGGAAGTGCCCTGAACCACCTCGATGGCGCCGACCCCCTGCCAGTTGGCCTGGAACGTCCAGTACCCGTTGTTCATGGGATATGTCGTCGGTATGTCGTACTCCGTCTCGGTGCCGCCGTTGACGGTCGTCAGCCATCCACCAGCCTGCCACTCATAGGTGGCCCCACCAGCGTCGAAGCAGACGTCGGTCCCGGCTACGACCTGCCCCTGATACAAACCTATTCGGCCCAGCCAGGGGTCGTCGACCGTTCCTTGATCGCACGGCACCACGCGGCAGCCGAACACAGCCCAAGCCGAGTGGTTCCCGGCGTAGAACTCGCCGTCAGGTCCGATCCGGAGATCGTACGTGTGCTCACATGTCGTCCCGTCGATCGTGTACTCCCCCCACATATCCTCGATGAAGCATCCGCCATCGAACGGGCCGTTGAGCACGGGACACGGCTCACCCGTGCTCGCATCGCTCACCTCAACATGGTTCAGCGCGTGATGGGCCTGTGCGCTCGTCGCCATCGCCATCATGGCCATGGCCGTGACGGCGGCAGCGGCGAGGATCATTAGCTTTCGCATACTGTCTCCCTGTTTCGCTTTGCTCGCCGGCGGAGCCCGCCGGCGACTGTCCGGATGCCGGAGCTCGCTCCGGCGTTCCGCTTTGCGGGAGAGGCCCTCCGTCAGCGCTGCCCATCACTGTGCTCTCCGAAGTCTTGAGTGCTGCGGCTAGTTCACAGACGGCCTACTACCGCTCGGCCCCCTTGGGCTTGGCGCTGGCGCGTTTGGCGTTGCGCAGGCAGCGGCGTAGGGCTTTGCGGTTGTTGGTGCGTTTGCGGCAGATCTTCGCTGCGGGCTGGCGGCGGTTGGCGCATGGTTTGCGGATGCGGATGTTTTGGTTGTGGCGTTTGCCGTTGTGGCCGTCGATGGCGGCTCGGGCGATTTGGCGGCCGGCGGTGCAGAGGTTGATCTCGCCGCGCTGGGTGCGGGTGACGGCGAGGAT
>CAZSQF010000397.1:0-2550 GCA_964608935.1 uncultured Actinomycetota bacterium
CCGGATGACCTGAAAGGCCGACCCGGTGTCCGTAACCGATCCGACGCTCGACCCGCAGCCGAGCATGCTGCGAGGCAGCAACGGCAGCCGCCGCGCCGATCCCATCTTCCGGGGCGTGCTGATCGTGGCGGCCTCCAGCGTGCTCATCATCCTCGCGGCCATGATCCTCCGCACGACCATCGAGGCCTGGCCCGTCTTCGCCAAGGAAGGGATCCTCGGCTTCGTCTTCGGCCAGCAGTGGAGCGTCGGCACCTCGCGCTCCGAGGTGACCGGCACCTACGGCGCCTGGCCCTTCATCTACGGCACGCTCAAGATCAGCGCGATCGCGGTGTTCCTCGCCGTCCCGCTGTCGATCGGCATCGCGCTCTTCACCAACGAGATCGCCCCGACGTGGCTCCGCAAGCCGCTCGCCTACACCGTCGACACGCTCGCGATGGTTCCCAGCATCGTCTACGCGCTGGTCGGCATGTACTTCTTCCGCCTGTACGCCTGGGCACCCGTCGGCCGTGGCATCGCCGACAGCCCGCTCGGCAACATCCCCTTCTTCAGCGGCCCGGTCCTGCTCTCGAGCTACTGGTCGGCCGCGAACATCCTGACCATCATGATCCTGCCGATCATCACGGCGATCTGCCGGGATGTCTTCGCGCAGGTCCCCGCCGACGAGCGCAACGCCGCCTACGCGATGGGTGCCACGCGGTGGGAGGTCATGAGCAAGGTGATCGTCCCCCACAGCTTCTCCGGGATCGTCGGAGGGACGATGCTCGGGCTCGGTCGAGCGCTCGGGGAGACCCTGGCGGTCGCGGTGCTGATCGGGTCCAGCCAGCGTTGGGCCGCCCGGTTGTTCTTCGGGGGTGACGCGATGACCGCGGTCATCGCCAACACCTTCGCCGACGCGCACCCCGAAGCGATCTGGGCGTTGCTCGCGATCGGGGTGACGCTGTTCTTCATCACGATGTTCGTCAACGTCGGTGCCCGACTGATCGTGTCCCGGGTCAGCGACCGGGTCGGTGGAGGTGCGGTGATATGAGCGTCGACACCCAGACCCGGGCAGCGCCCCCGTCGGAGCCGCCGAGCCTGAAGACCGTGACCGCCAACGCCCGCCGGCGCGAACGCCGGTCGATGGCGATGACGGTCGTGCTCCTCGGCACGGTCATGGCCGCGATCGTCCCGCTGGCGAGCCTGCTCGGCGCGGTGATCTACAACGGCTGGCCCGCGATCGGCTGGGAGTTCTTCACCCAGGTCGAGCCCCTGTCCTACCGTGAACGAGGTGGAGGCTACGTCCACGGGATCGTCGGCACGCTGTACATGACGGGTGTCGCCACCCTGTTCAGCGTGCCGCTCGGCATCGCCGCGGCGACCTATCTCAACGAGAATCCGACCGGGCGCTACACCCGGATCGTCCGTTTCTTCACCGACGTCATGACGGGTGTCCCGTCGGTGTTCGTCGGGCTGGCCGTCTACGCGCTCCTCGTCAGCGGGAGCGGCGGCCTGGGCATGAGCTTCGGGACCTTCGCGGGTGCAGCAGCGCTGGCGATCATCATGCTCCCGATCGTGGTCCGCTCCTCCGAGGAGATGCTCCGGCTGGTTCCGGAGGACCTCCGCACCGCGTCCTATGGCCTGGGTGCCCGCCAGTGGCAGACCAGCTTCAAGGTGACGCTGCCCGCAGCCGCGCCCGGTCTCACGACCGGGGCCATCCTCGCGGTGGCGCGCGGTGCTGGTGAGACCGCCCCGCTGATCATGACCGCACTGGGTGCCCGGCAGATCATCACCGCGTTCGCCGGAGCACCACAGGCCGACGTCGGCCTGCTGATGCTCGACGGCTTCCGTCAGCCCTTCGCGCCCGGGATCGAGCGCGCGTGGGGCGGTGGCTTCGCCCTGATCGCGATCGTCCTGGTGATGTCCATCATCGCCCGGACGATCGCCCGCAAGAGCCAGGTCTAGCCAGGGCACGGCCCAGGCGGCGACCGCAGTCGTCGCCCGGCGTCCCCCTCACGTTCACCGACCCGTTACCTCGCTGGTCCACCCTTGGGGCAGCCGAGGGGCCCGACCGCAGGGGCCAGCGCCGCCGGCCACGACGAGCATGGAGCGATGATGGAGCAGCAGTCCGCGACCCAGGAAGCGGTCGCCACCGACACGCAGCCCGAGGTCGATGTCACGGCCCACGCCACCCGGTCCGTCGGTGTGAAGACCGAGATCGGCCACACCAGGCGGGCGGCCCACAACCCCGTCCACATGGCCCTGTCCGGGGTGAACGTGCGCTACGGCAGCTTCACCGCCGTCCGGGACGTCACCTTCGAGGTGCCGCGCAACGAGATCACGGCGCTGATCGGCCCCAGCGGCTGTGGGAAGTCGACCCTGTTGCGCACCCTGAACCGGATGAACGACCTCATCCCGTCCGCGTCCGTTGACGGCTCGGTCCTCTACAACGGCGAGGACATCTACGACCCGGAGGTCGACCCGGTCGAGGTCCGTCGCCGCATCGGGATGGTGTTTCAGAAGCCGAACCCGTTCCCGAAGTCGATCTACGACAACGTCGCCTTCGGCCCGCGG
>CAZSQF010000398.1:0-2548 GCA_964608935.1 uncultured Actinomycetota bacterium
CGAGCCCGTTCTACGTGCTCGACGAGGTCGACGCGGCCCTGGACGACGTCAACCTGCGTCGCCTGCTGGAGGTCATCGAGTCGCTCCGGGGGTCCAGCCAGATCATCATGGTGACCCATCAGAAGCGGTCGATGGAGATCGCCGACGTCCTCTACGGCATCACCATGGGGCCCGACGCGGTCACCAAGGCGGTCACCGAGCGGCTGCGTGACGCACAGGACCGACATGGCGCGCTGGAGTCCCGCGCCAGTGACGCGCCCACCGAGGCGGTGATCGAGATCGACGACGCACCCGCCCGGGTGTGACCCGCGGCCGGTAGCGTGTCCCACGCTGTCGCGGCCCTGTCCTCGAAGGTGACCTCACGTGTGGTTCGACGCGGACCCGGTGCTGCTCCTGGTCGTCGGTCTGGTTGTCCTGGTCGTCGGTGGCGGGCTGTTGGTGGTCGTTCGCCGATCGCCTCCCAAACATCGACGCCGGCGCCGCCGAGCGGGTCGGCATCGACGCGGCCATCGCCAGCAACATCGACACGACGTCGACGTCGTCGCAGCTCCGACCACCGAGCTCGGGACGGTCGAACCCGACACGGCCGCCCCGGTCGAGGCCCCACCCGAGGAGCCGATGGCGCTCGGGGAGCGGTTCCGGCGGCGGCTGACCCGGACCCGCAACGTCCTCGGCGCCTCGGTCGCCGACCTGTTCGGGCGCGGCATCACCGACGAGGCGTGGGACGGGTTGGAAGAGGCGCTGATCACTGCCGACGTCGGCGTGACGGCGACGATGGAGATCGTCGAGGAGTTGCGCCGACGGAGCCACGAGGAGGGGGCGAGCTCGGCCGACGAGGTCCTCGCCCTGCTCAAGCAGGAGCTGCGGGCGGCCCTCGGGAGTCATGACCGCACCCTGGCGAGGGCGACCGACGCGGGGCCGACCGTGTGGTTGATCACCGGCGTGAACGGCACCGGCAAGACCACCACGATCGGCAAGCTCGCCGCCATCGAGCGCGACGCCGGTCGCAGCGCCGTCCTGGCGGCCGCGGACACCTTCCGCGCCGCCGCTGCCGACCAGCTCGGCATCTGGGCACAACGCTCGGGGGCGCAGCTGGTGCGCAAGGGCGAGGGGGCGGACCCGGCATCGGTCGCCTACGAGGCCTATGACGCGGCCCGGGCTGCCGGCGCGGACCTGTTGATCGTCGACACCGCCGGTCGGCTCCACAACAAGCGCGAGCTGATGGACGAGCTCGGCAAGGTCAAGCGCGTGCTGGAGAAGCAGGCTGGACCGCTCGAGGAGACGCTGCTCGTCCTCGATGCGACCACCGGGCAGAACGGCATCGCCCAGGCGCGTGCCTTCCTCGACGCCGTCGAGGTGACCGGCATCGCCCTGACCAAGCTCGACGGGTCGTCCCGCGGCGGCATCGTGGTGGCCGTGCAGCGCGAGCTCGGCCTGCCCGTCAAGCTCGTCGGCCTCGGCGAGACGGTCGACGACCTCGCCCCGTTCGACCCCGAGCTGTTCGTCGAGGGCCTGTTCGCCGACGTCAGCGTCTGACCCCCGCGCCCGGCCGGGCCCGGGGAGCCGGGTGAGCGCTACCCTCGCCGCCCACCACCACACTACGCCCGCCACGACGGGGACGACGACGTGTTCGACACGCTTTCCAGCAAGCTCGAAGCGGCCCTCGACAAGGTCAAGGGTCGTGGTCGGCTCGACGAGAAGTCCGTCGACGCGACGCTGAAGGAGATCCGGCTCGCGCTGCTCGAGGCGGACGTCAACTTCAAGGTCGTCAAGGGGATGATCGAGCGGCTGCGCGAGCAGCTGGTCGGCGAAGCGGTCGCCAAGGCGCTCAACCCCGCCCAGCACGTGGTCAAGGCGGTCGACGCCGAGCTGACCCGGGCCCTCGGCGGCGAGTCCGTCGGGCTCGAGCTCGGCAAGGCCAAGCCGAGCGTGATCGTGCTCGCCGGGTTGCAGGGATCGGGCAAGACCACGGCTGCCGGCAAGCTCGCGACGCTGCTCAAGAGCAAGGGCCGCCAGCCGATGCTGGTGGCCTGCGACCTGCAACGGCCCGCCGCGGTCGAGCAGCTCAAGGTCAACGCCGAGCAGGCGGGCGTGCACGTCTACGCCCCGAGGACCGAGGGCGACCCGGTCCCCGTCGCACGGGAGTCGCTCGACAAGGCACGCGACACCGGCTGCGACGTGGTCATCGTCGACACCGCCGGTCGCCTCCACGTCGACGACGAGCTGATGGCCGAGGCGCGGGGGATCCGCGAGGCGGTCGACGCCGACGAGACCCTGTTCGTCATCGACGCGATGATCGGGCAGGAGGCCGTCAACGTCGCCAAGGCGTTCCACGACGGGGTCGGCTTCGACGGGGTGATCCTGTCCAAGCTCGACGGCGACGCCCGCGGTGGCGCGGCCCTGAGCGTCCGCGAGGTCACCGGCAAGCCGATCAAGTTCGCGTCGGTGGGCGAGAAGCTCGACGAGTTCGAGGCCTTCCACCCCGACCGCATGGCGTCGCGCATTCTCGGGATGGGCGACGTCATGACGCTCATCGAGAAGGCCGAGG
>CAZSQF010000399.1:0-2532 GCA_964608935.1 uncultured Actinomycetota bacterium
TCACCACCGAATCCGGAGCTGACGGCGGTCGCGACGATCAGGACTCCGATCCATGCGATCACGACGAGTCGACGCCGTCGATAGCAGGTACATGCGAGTCGTTGGAGCATGGGCTCGACGATGAGGCTCGACCAGCGTCACCGTCGTCCGGCAGGGGAAGGCGCCTCAGGTACCGCGCCGGGAGTGGGGTCGACCGTTGTGGCTGCTACCGGCCGACCAGCCCAGTCTCGTAGGCGACCACGACGAGCTGCGCGCGGTCGCGTGCGCCAAGCTTGCCGATCATCCGGCTGACGTGGGTCTTCGCCGTCAGGGGGCTGAGATAGAGGCGCTCGGCGATCTCGTCGTTCGACAGGCCCCGGCCAACGAGTTCCAGGACCTCGCGCTCCCTCCCGGTGAGCGCGTCCAGACGCTCGAGTGCTCTCGGTGTCGGCGAGCCGCCCGCGAAGGCGTCGACCACCCGGCGTGTGACCGAGGGGGCCAGCAGCGCCTGGCCACCGGCGACGACGCGGATCGCGTCGCGCAGATCTGCCGGCTCGACGTCTTTGGTGAGGAACCCACTGGCACCGGCCCGCAAGGCTTCGAACACGTACTCGTCGAGCTCATAGGTGGTGAGCATCACCACTCGAGTCCGGCCGAGCGAGTCGTCCTCGCTGATGGCGCGGGTCGCGGCGAGGCCGTCCATGGTCGGCATGCGGACGTCCATCAAGACGACGTCTGGATGATACGAACGGACCGCGCCGAGCGCCTCGGCTCCGTCGGTCGCCTCGGCGACGACCTCGAGGTCGTCAGCCGCGCTCACGAGGGACACGAATCCCGCTCGCACCAACGCTTGGTCATCGGCGACCACGACGCGAATGGTCATTCTGCGCCGCCGGCCACCGGCAAGCACGCGCGGACCATCCAACCGCCAGCGGCATGGCGGCCGTGACAGAGCTCACCGCCCATCGATTCGACTCGCTCGGCCATACCTCGCAGCCCGAACCCGGCCGGCGCACCGCCACTTTTGCTGGTGCCATCGTCGTGCACTTCCACGGAGATCTCGGACGCACCCTCCCGGATCGTCACCGCGACCGACGATGCACCAGCGTGGCGTACGACGTTGGTGAGGCTCTCCTGCACGACGCGGTACGCGGTGAGCTCGACGAGCTCGGGCAGCTGCCGGCCCGACAGCGTCGTGTGGAGATCGACTCGCAGTCCGCGCGCTCGCGTCATCTCGACGAGATCAGAGATGCGCGCGATGCGCGGTGCGGGTGCTGTCGCCAGACCGCCTCCGTCATCGCTACCGGTCCGGAGGACCGCAATCGTCGCCTTGACCTCGCCCATCGCCTGCCGACCGGACTCCCGGATCGCTGTCAGGGCCTCGCGTGCTCCCAGGGGGTCCCGATCGATCCGCTCGATCGCCACTCCGGCCTGCACGACCATGGCCGAGACCGTGTGCGCGAGGACGTCGTGCACGTCGCGCGCGATTCGGAGCCGCTCGGTGGTCACCCGCCGTTCAGCGTCGGCCTCGGCCTCCCGTGCCCGGTGGGCGTACTGCTCGAGCAGGAGCCGACGGTGGCGCACCAGCTCACCGAACAAGACCGCCATGACGGTGTAGCCAGCAGCGGTCAGCGCTTCTGACCAGCCGGCCTCGGAGAACACCCCGACATTGACCAGCACCGCGGCAACCGCCGACGCGGTGACCGCGATCTTCGGGCCGGAAGCCTCGCTCGCCCCCAACCGGTAGAAGGCGATCAACGTGGCGACGTTGATCAGCCCACTCGTGTAGCCGACGCCGTACCAGACGAAGCCCAGAACCAGTACCACCGCCGCCGCCGTGCCGGGAACTCGGCGCGACGCCAGCGTCACCGCGAGCGCCACCGAGACCAACGCCACCGCCCAGCCATCGAGCCCCCGAGATGCACTGTCTGCGGCCGGCTCGTTGCTCGACGCAGCCGCCACTGCCACCACGACCGCGGCGAACCCGAGTGCGACCCGGTCCGCCATCCGTAACGACATCGGCAGGCGCCGAGGGGCTGCCATGCAGCTCACCGTACGGGAGCCCACACTTCCCTGACGACCGCCAGAGGCAGGCTTCGGCATACTCCCGCGGAAGTACGCCGGCGTCATGACCACAGGGCATGTGGCGAGACCCCACCCGGATTGTGAGGACCGCTGGGTCTCATGATCGCGATGCGTGCTGGGAGTGCGGCCGGATCGGATCTCAGCCATGAATGGACTGTGGGGCGAGGTGAGACTCGACCAAGCGGCGCATCTGCTGCCCGATGTCTCGCAGCACGCCTGCATCGCGAGCTACTCGAGCGAGTATGAGTCCGCCCTCGAGGGCAGCCACGACAGCGATGCCAAGGTCCCGCGATGATTCTTCGGTGAGTCCAGCGCGTGCGAAGCGGTTGGACGCGGCCTCGATCCAGCCCGCGAACACCTGGTCAGTGGCGATCCGCAGGTGGTCGTTGGTGCTCGCGACCTCTTGGGCCACGGTGCCAATGGGGCACACGTCGATGTAGTCGGTCTCGGCCAGCACTCGAGCAGCGC
>CAZSQF010000400.1:0-2529 GCA_964608935.1 uncultured Actinomycetota bacterium
TAGATCGCCGAGTCGCCGTGGGGGTGGTACTTCTTCATCACGTCGCCGACGGCGGACGCGCACTTGCGGTAGGGCCGGTCGGGGCGCAGCCCCGTCTCGTCCATCGAGTACAGGATGCGCCGGTGGACCGGCTTCAGGCCGTCGCGGGCGTCGGGCAGGGCACGCCCGACGATGACCGACATCGCATAGTCGAGGTAGGACGAGCGCATCTCGTCCTCGATGACCACCGGCTCGACCCGGGCCGCGAGCACGCCGCCGGTCTCGTCGAGCGGCGTCCCGTCCGCGGCGCGGGCCACCGGGTCACCCGGCGTCGGCTCCGGGCTACCGGGCATCGGGGCCGTCGGCCCTCCGGGCGGATCCTGGTCGCTCACGTCGTCCTCCAGCATGGCGCCGCTCGCGGCGGCTCGGCTCGGTCAGTCCTCGTCCGGGGCGGTGGTGTCGTCGTCCTCGGCGTCGGGCGGGCCCGGGAAGCCCGGCTCGACCGGCGGGATCCGGTCGTCGTGAAACCCCTCGGCACGGCGTGCCGCGGCCCAGATCAGCCCGCCCACGAGCCCGCCGGCCACGACCCCGGTGATGAGCGCGCCGACCGGGTCGAACCCGAGGAACACCCCGAGGCCGGCGACGGCGGCGAAGCCGACGAAGGCAGCGAGCAGGACCGCGCGCCACGTGCGACCCACGGTCAGCCCTCCGGGTGGGAGTCGTCGGTGACGCCGCGTGCGTGCCGCCGGGCCGCGACCCACAGCAGCGCTCGGGTCCCCGATCCCGGCGTCGTGGAGCCGGAACGGTCACGGTCACCCATCACACGTCCAGGGTCGCGTACTTGGCGTTGGCCTGGATGAAGTTGCGCCGCGATTCGACGTCATCTCCCATCAGGATCGAGAACATCTCGTCGGCGACCGCCGCGTCCTCCAGGGTGACCACCTTCAGCGTCCGCCGCTCGGGGTCCATCGTGGTCTCCCACAGCTGGTTCGGGTCCATCTCGCCCAGCCCCTTGAAGCGCTGGATCTCGATCTTCTTGTCCGGGGGCATCCGGGCCACGATCGCGTCGCGCTCGGCGTCCGAGAAGGCGTAGTGCAGCTCCTTCTTCTTCGTGGGGTGGAACACGAGGTACAGCGGGGGCTGGGCGAGATAGACGTAGCCCGCCTCGATCAGCGGCTTCATGTGGCGGAACAGGAACGTCAGCAGCAGCGTACGGATGTGGGCCCCGTCGACATCGGCGTCGGCCATGAGCACGAGCTTGTGGTAGCGCGCCCGTGTCACGTCGAAGTCCTCGGCGAAGCCGGTCCCCATCGCCGTCAGCAGCGCCTGCACCTCGTTGTTCGACAGGATCTTCGGCAGGCGCGCCTTCTCGACGTTGATGATCTTGCCCCGGATCGGCAGGATCGCCTGGTAGCGCCGGTCACGGGCGGCCTTGGCCGAGCCACCGGCCGAGTCGCCCTCGACGATGTAGAGCTCGGACTCGGCCGGGTCACGCGACTGGCAGTCAGCGAGCTTGCCCGGCAGCGAGGTCGATTCGAGCAGCGACTTGCGGCGGGTGAGGTCACGGGCCTTGCGGGCGGCGATGCGCGCCTGGGCCTCGGACTCCGCCTTCTGCACGATCAGCTTGCCGTCGGTGGGATGCTCCTCGAGCCACTCGGCGACCTTGGCGTAGGTCGTGGTCTGGACGAACGACTTGACCTCGGTGTTGCCGAGCTTGGTCTTGGTCTGGCCCTCGAACTGCGGGTCGCCGACCTTGACCGACACGATCGCGATCAGCCCGCTGCGCAGGTCGTCGCCGGTGAGGGTGTCGACCTCCTTCGAGCGCAGCAGTCCCTTGTCCTTCGCCCACCGGTTGATCACCGAGGTGATAGCGGTGCGGAAGCCCTCTTCGTGGGTGCCGCCCTCGTGGGTGTTGATCGTGTTGGCGAACGACAGGATCGCGTCGTTGTAGTCGTTGATCCACTGGACCGCGACCTCGACCGACTGGGCGCCCTTCGGCCCCTGCTCCTCGGCTTCGAGGTGGATCGTGTCGTGCAGCCCGTCCTTGGCCTTGGTCGTGCGGATGTGGTCGACGAAGTCGCGCAGTCCCCCGGGCGCGTGGAACTCCTGGACCCGCGGTGTGGCCGCCTCGACCGCGAGGTCCGGATCCTCGGGCGGCCGCTCGTCGGTGAGCACGATCCGCAGGCCGGCGGTGAGAAACGACGTGTCACGCAACCGCCGGGCGATCGTCTCGTTGGAGAAGGTGATGTCCTCGAACACGTCCGGATCGGGCCAGAAGGTGATCGTGGTCCCGGTCCCGTCGTCGAGGTCGCCGACCCGTTCGATCGGCCCATCGGGGACGCCACGCTGGTAGGTCTGGCGCCACACGCCACCGTCCCGGCGGACCTCGGCCACGAGCCGAGCCGACAGGGCGTTGACCACCGACACGCCGACCCCGTGGAGCCCACCCGACACGGCGTAGGCCTGGCGGTCGAACTTCCCGCCGGCGTGCAGCACGGTCAGCACGACCTCGAGCGCGGAGCGACCCTCCTTCTCGTGGAGGTCGACCGG
>CAZSQF010000401.1:0-2525 GCA_964608935.1 uncultured Actinomycetota bacterium
CACCTCCTCGGCGTCCAGCCGGCGCAGCAGGTCGCTCATGTGGAGGTCGTCGGGCCCGATCCCGTCGATCGGCGAGATGGCGCCGCCGAGGACGTGGTAGCGGCCGCGGTACTCGCGGGTGCGCTCGATGGCGACGACGTCGCGTGCCTCCTCGACGACGCACAACGTGCCGGGTTCGCGCCGCGGGTCACGGCACACGCGGCACTCGTCGGCCTCGCTCACGTTCCAGCAGCGCTGGCAGAAACGCACCGTCGCCTTGACCCGGGTGATCGCGTCGGCCAGCCGTCGGGCGTCGGTCGAGTCGGCCTGGAGGAGGTGGAAGGCGATCCGCTGGGCGCTCTTCGGCCCGACCCCGGGCAGACGCCCGAGCTCGTCGATGAGGTCCTGCACGGCACCTTCGTACACGCGCGATGCTTCCTGACGGGAGGACGAGGCAGACGCCCCGAGCGTAGCGGCACACCCCGTCCCGCCCCGGCCACCGGCACCGGGCGGCTCAGCCGTCAGGGCCGGGCGCCGGTCGCTCGTCGATGAGCTCGGCGCCGAGCTCCAGGGCCAGCATCTCGTCGGACGCGCTGGTGGGTTCGTCGGCGGGCGCGCGGTCCTCCTCCGCCTCGCGGACCTCCACCGCGATGTCGCCGGGTCCCTCGTCGTCGAGCACGGGGGTGCGTGCGTCGTCGGGGGTGACGCTCGGCGGGACCGGCCGGCGCCGGGCGTCCTCGCCCTCGATCGCGACGTCGATCTTGACCGCCAGCCCGCACGCACGCTCGATGGCGTTGCGGAGCGTGTCGGCGTATTCGCCGCGGCGCGCGTTCTGCGCGTGGAAGGAGGCGTAGCGCGGTGGGTACTGGAGCGTGACGATGCCGCGGGACACCGCGACGGGTCGGGCGGGTTCGAACACCGCGTGGTAGCGCCGGCTGTCGCGCTTGACGAGGTCGAGCACCCCGTCCCAGTGGCGCTCGAGCAGCGTCAGCTGGTCCTCGGTCCCCGAGTCCCCGGCTTCCGGCACGGTGAGCACATCGTCCTCAGCCGCGTCGTCGGGCGCGGCGGTCTCCACGACCGCGTCCCCGTCCGGGTCGGGCTCGGCGGCCGCGGGCTCGGGGGTCGTGGCGTCGGGCTCGTCGAGGGTGGGCTCGGCAGCGGCGTCGTACGCGTCGGCGACCGGCTCGCGCGCCGGCGCGGCCGGGGTCGCGGCCCGGTGCTCGAGCCGGGCGACCCGGTCAGCGAGCTCGCGCACGTCGCCGTCGCCGCCGGGCACGACGAGCTTGGCGAGGACGAGCTCGAGCGGCAGCCGCGGCGAGCCCTGGCGCTGCTCGGCGACCGTGTCGGCCAGGAGGTCGACCGCCCGCAACAGGGTCTCGCGCGGCAGCCCCCGGGTCTGGGCCTGGAGCCGGCGGCGCCGGTCGTCGGTCGTGTCGACGAGGTCGGGATGGTCGGGCGCCACCTGCAGGACCAACAGGTCGCGCACGTGCTGGACCAGGTCGAGGCTGAACCGGCGCAGGTCGTGGCCCTGGTCCAGCAGCCCCTGGACCATCGCGAGCAGGCCCGCCAGGTCGCGTTCCGCCACGAGGTCGATGGTCTCGAACACGCGCTCGGCGGGGGTGTGGCCGAGCACCTGGGCGACCGCGTCGGCGGTGATCTCGCCGCCCGCGAAGGCGAGGACCTGCTCGAGCACCGACAGCGTGTCGCGCACCGACCCGTCGCCGGCGCGGACGACCGCGTCGAGCGCCCCGTCGTCGATCGTGAACTGCTCGGCGGCACAGATGCGGCGGACGTGATCGGCGACCTCGCCGGCGGCGACCCGACGGAGGTCGAGCCGCTGGACCCTCGACAGGATCGTCGGCAGCACCTTCTGGGGATCGGTCGTCGCCATCGCGAACAGGATGTGCTCGGGCGGCTCCTCGATGAGCTTGAGCAGCGCGTTGAACGCCGCGGTCGAGGCCATGTGGACCTCGTCGAGGATGTAGACCCTGCGGCGCGAGTTCGCCGGGGCGAACAGGGCCCGGTCGCGCAGCTCGCGGGCGTCGTCGACCCCCCCGTGCGAGGCCATGTCCAGCTCGATGACGTCGACCGAGCTGCCCTCCGTGATCGCCCGACAGTGGTCGCAGACGTTGCACGGGGTGGCGGTGGGACCCTCGTCGCAGTTGATCGCCTTGGCGAGGATCCGGGCCGTCGAGGTCTTGCCGGTGCCGCGCGGGCCCGTGAAGAGATAGGCGTGGTGGACCCGCCCCTCCCCGAGGGCGTTGACCAGCGTGCGCGTGACGTGGGCCTGCCCCACGACGTCCGCGAAGGTCTGCGGGCGGTACTTGCGGTACAGCGACACGTACGCCACGTGAACCCTTCCGCTCCGGTCACGCATCGTAGAGGCGGGGTGTGACCGACCTCACGCGGTGGCGAGGCGGCGGGGAAGGGCCGCGCGGTGGCGGTCGGCGGATGGAGTGGGGTGACGGACGCCCGGCCCGGCACCCGCCCAAGAACGGCTTAGGGCTGCTGCCTCTCGGCCCTGACCCGGTTCACCGGAGGACGTC
>CAZSQF010000402.1:0-2517 GCA_964608935.1 uncultured Actinomycetota bacterium
GGTCAGGCATCCAGGTCAAACGGTGGTCTCGGGAGGAGCCGGCCGATAAGCCGGATTCTGGCCCCGTGGCCGGCTACCCGGCCGCGGGTGGCGACCATCTCTCTGGGACGCCGGTTGCCCGGCGCCTCGTGCGGCCTACCTGGGACCGTTCGGCGGGCCACCGTGATCCCTGCTTGGCCTTGCTCCGGGTGGGGCTTGCCGAGCCACGGCGGTCACCCGCCGTGCTGGTGAGCTCTTACCTCACCGTTTCACCCTTACCCACGCCTCCCCGCGACGGCGACGCGCACCAGCGCGGATCGACGGACATGGGCGGTCTGTTTTCTGTGGCGCTTTCCGCGTGTCACCACGCCTGGGCGTTACCCAGCACCCTGCCCTGTGGAGTCCGGACTTTCCTCACCCGCACACCGACAGGTGCGTGGGCGCGGCCGCCTGGCCGACTCCTCCCGAGTCCTGACAGGGTATGGCACGTGACCGAGGGCGGAACCGTTCGTCGCTGACAGACGTGGTCTGGCAGGATGGACGCATGGATCGCACCTCCGCGCACCCGGCCGGCGTCGATCGTCGGGCCGGGGGGACACCACGCCCCATCGCGTGGGCCGACGGGCGCATCCTGCCCGCGACCGAGGCGACGGTGCCCCTGACCGACGACGGCTTCCTCCGCGGCGACGCGGTCTTCGAGGCCGTGCTCGTGCGCCAGGGACGGACGCACGCGCTCGAGGCCCACCTCGCGCGGATGCGCCGCTCGGCCCGCGCCCTCGACATGCGCCTGCCGGTGCTGCGCCAGGTCGTCGGCGACCTGCTCGCGGCGTGGGGTGAGCGCGACGGGGCGCTGCGGCTCATCGTGACGAGGGACGGCACCGTCCGCGGGCTGTTGGAGACCCCCACCTGGCCCGACACCCTGGCCCTGGCGGTGGTCGACACCCCGTGGCGGAGCGCGCTTTCGGGGGTCAAGACGCTGTCCTACGCCGCCAACCAGTGGGCCATCCGCGAGGCGAAGGCGCAGGACGCCGACGACGCCCTGGTGGTGGACGACGGGACCGCGCTGGAGCTGCCGACCGGATCGATCGGGATCGTCGTCGACGGGGCCGTGTCCACGCCGGACCCCGCACGGCTCCCGATCCTCGACTCGGTCACCATGGCGTCGCTCGGCGAGGTGGTCGACATCGAACCGACGGTGCCGACGCTGGATGACGTGCTCGCGGCCGACGAGCTGTTCGTCGTGTCCGCCACCCGCCCGGTGCTCCCCGTCCATGCGGTCGTCGCCGGCGACCGGGAGATCGAGCTCGCGGCACCCGGCCCGGTGACTGCCCGGCTCCAGGCGGCCTTCCACGAGCACGTCGACGCGACCCTCGACCCCACGCCCTGACGGCGGGGCGGTCCCTCGGCATGCCAGCCGGAGCACCCAGCGCCAGTACATTCGATCAGGACGAGTAGGAGCCAGTCGTGTCACTCGAGCGACCGTTGGTGGTCGTGGCGAACCGCCTGCCCGTCAGCCACGGGCCGGACGGCTGGCAGGCGTCCGCGGGGGGGCTGGTCACCGCGCTGCGTCCCGTCATGGCCGAGGTCGGCGGTGCCTGGGTCGGCTGGAGCGATGACGCCGAGGTGCCGGCACGCGTGGACGGGCTCGGGTGCGACCTCCACCCGGTCGAGCTCAGCCCTGCACAGGTCCGCGGCTACTACCACGGTTTCTCGAACCAGACCATCTGGCCGTTGTTCCACGACCTGATCGCCCAGCCGGTGATCGACCGCGGCTGGTGGCGCACCTATCAGGACGCCAACCGGCGCTTCGCCGACGCGGTGGCCAAGGTGGTCGGTGACGCCGAGACACCCCCGATCCTGTGGGCGCACGACTATCACCTGATGCTGTTGCCCGAGCTGCTGCGCAGTGTCGCCCCGACCGCGCCGATCGGTTTCTTCCTGCACATCCCCTTTCCCCCGCCGGAGCTCGTCACGCGCCTGCCGTGGTGCGATCAGCTCGTCCAGGGGCTGCTCGCCGCCGATTCGGTCGGCTTCCACACCGTCCGCTACCGGGACAACTTCACGCGCACCGTCCAGCAGCTGCTCCATGGCGTCACCGCTCTCGGAGACACGCTCATCCTGCCGGACGGCCGGCAGGTCCGCGCCGTGGCCCACCCCATCTCGATCGACGTCGACGAGTTCCGGACGCTCGCGACCTCGGACGAGACCGAACGCGAGCTCGAGGAGCTCCGCGACCAGTTCGACGGCCGCAAGGTGTTCCTCGGCGTGGACCGACTCGACTACACCAAGGGCATCCGCCACCGCCTCCAGTCGATCGAGCTGCTGCTCGAGCGCAACCCCACGTTGCGCCGCAAGTTCGCCTTCGTCCAGGTCGCAGTGCCGAGCCGCGACGACGTCAAGGAGTATCGCGACCTGCGCACCGACGTCGAGACCGAGGTCGGCCGGATCAACGGCCGGTTCACCGAGCCCGGGCACGACGTCCCCGTCCACTACCTCTACCGCGGGGTGCCACGCGAGAAGCTGGCGGCCTACTACCGG